>JAZDPM010000296.1:0-3955 GCA_043797725.1 Chloroflexota bacterium | reverse complement strand
CCACCTTCTTCGCCTCGTTCGGGTTCTTCGCGGCCGTGATCTTCCTGCCCCGCTACTACCAGGTCGTGCTGGGCGAGAGCGCCACCGCCAGCGGCTACGCCCTGATGCCGCTCCTCATCGGCGTGATCGCCTCCAGCATCGCCAGCGGCCAGATCGTCGCCCGGACCGGGAAGTACAAGGTGCTCCTCCTGGGCGCGATCACGCTGCTCGGGATCGGCTCCTTCCTCTTCACGAACCTTGGGGCAGCCACCCCGACCCCGGTCATCTGGCTCTGGCAGGTGGTCCTGGGGATCGGCATCGGCCCAACCCTGGCGGTCTTCACGATCGTCGTCCAGAACGCGGTGCCCTTCGCCAGGCTGGGGGTCGCCACCTCAAACCTGACCTTCTTCCGCCAGATCGGGGGCACGGTGGGGCTCTCCATCGCGGGCTCGCTCTTCGGGACACAGCTGGGGACGCTCCTGCCGGAGCGGCTGGTGGCGAACGGCATCCCCCAGCAGTACGTGGGCCAGTTCCAGGGATCGGGCGGCGGGTTCGACCTCAACAACCTCGTGGGCGTCGGCACGGACCTGGGCCAGGCAATCCTGGATGGTGTCCCGGCCGCGGCCCGTACGTTCGTGGAGCCGTACATCCCGAACATCGTGACCTCGATCTACGAGGCGATCTCGTTCGCGATCGGGTCCGTCTTCTGGCTCGGCGTCGGCGCTGCGGCGCTCGGGTTCCTGGGCGTGCTCGTCATCCGCGAGCTCCCCCTCCGGACCACGCTCGGTCCGGCGCGGGAACGCCCCGCCGACGTGGCCGCGCTACCCGCCGATGGGGCGGTCGCGCCCGACGCCGCGGCCGTCGTACCCGACGCGGCGGCGATCCCGGCCGCCGCACTCGCTCCCGCCGCACTCGCTCCCGCCGCACCCACGCCCGCCGGGACCGCCGAATGACCCGCGTCGCGCCCACCCCGCCCGGGCTCGTCGCGCCGGGCACGGCGGGGGCACCCCACGAGCCGCTGATGGGGATCGCCGACCTGCCCCCGGGTACGTTCGTCCGGGTCACGCGGGGGGATCTCGACCTCCTCCTGGCCCACGTTCCCGAGGGGGTCCTGGTCACCGACGACCGCTGCCCGCACATGGCCGCCCCGCTCTCTCTCGGCCGGCTCGACGGCTGCATCGTCGACTGCCCGCTCCACAACGGCCGCTTCGACCTGGCCACGGGCGAGACGGCCCAGATGCCGACGACCGGGGGCCTCGACGCGGACGGGCGAGCACATCCAACCTGGGCACCACCGGGCTCGGAACCGAAGCCCGAGCCGGTCGGCCGCAAGGCCGAAGCGCGCCGCCTGACAAGGATCCGCCGCCTCCGCTACTACCCTGTCCGCATCGTCGACGGCGTGGTCGAAGTCGCCCTCCCGCGCCCGTGATGGTGACAGCTGGCACCACACCCGGGAGCGCCGGGCCGGGATCATCGTTTGACACGCCCCCGGACTTCCGGCTACCGTCGTGTCCCTAATGCGTATCCGCCTGATCGGGGGGATCGCCGCCGTGGTGGTCGCCCTCGGGGCTCTCGCGCTCCCCAGCGCGGGACCCGCCCAGGCCGGATCGGCGAAGTGCACGGGATGGACGAGCACCCTCGTCCCGCCAACGTCGATCAGGGTCTACCGAACCGCAACGAGACGCACCCAGACGGTGCGCTTCCGAACATACGTCGAGAAGGTCATGGCCTCTGAGTGGGGCCGGACCGCGCCCGACGCCGCCCTGCGCGTCGGCGCCATTGCCGCGAAGCAGTTCGCGTGGTACTACGCGATCTACTGGCGCGGCGGCCGGGATGCCGCCGGGCGCTGCTTCGACGTCCGGGACACGTGGGTCGACCAGGTCTACTACCCCGGACGGACGGCGACGGCCTCCCAGCTGGCTGCAGTGGCCGCGACCTGGCGGGTGAGCTTCCGCAAGGGCGAGCGGTTCTTCCTGACCGGCTACCGGTCCGGCAGCGGCTCGTGCACCGCGAACATCGACGGCTGGAAGCTCTACCAGCGCGACGCCGTGGACTGCGTGCGCGACCACGGCGACACGGCGGAGACGCTCGCCCGACGCTTCTACAGCTCCCTCTCCTGGACGGTCCCCGGGGCCGGCGACTACACGGGCGACGGCCGGGGCGACCTGCTGGCGCTCACCGTGACCCCCGACACGTGGGAGGCGACGGCCAGCGTCTACACGTCGGACGTGGTCTACCGGACCGCGGTCGCCGCCGGCCCGCTCGCGGGGGTGGCCCTCACGGCGATCCCGCCCGACCGGGTCCGGGGGCGGGCTGCGGGCGACGTCAATGGGGACGGCCGAACGGACCTCGTGCAGCTCATCCGGACCGACGACGGCGTGGCCCTCGAGGTCATGAAGGGCGGCCCGACCGGGCTCGCGCCGGCAACGACGTGGTGGAGCGAGGTCACGGATCCGGTGATCCCGGTGGACCCGGTGGTCCCGGTCGATCCGGCGGTGCCACCGGAGCCGGTCGTCCCGGCCGAGGTCACCTATCGTCTCGTGGTCGCCGACTTCGACGGCGACGGGCGCGCCGACGCCGGGATCGTGCGGATCCATCCCGGCACCCCGCCGGCGGCCCCGGGTGATCCGCCCGCCGACCCGCCCGCCGACCCGCCCGCCGACCCGCCGGTCACGGCCCTCGATCTCGCGATCTCGACCGGCGACGCGTTCGGGCCTGCCGAGCCGACCTGGACGGAATCGGCCGACCTGACAACGTCAACCTTCCTGGCCGGCGACGTGAGCGGCGACGGCCGCGGCGACCTCGTTGTCCTGAGGCCGCTCGAGGCCGGGGGCACGGCCATCCAGGTGGCGCCCTCGAGCCCGCGCGGGCCACTCGCCTCCCTGAAGAGCTGGGGGACCGAGCCCCGGGCGCTCGACGCGATGCGGCCGCTCATCGGCGACGCGACCCGCGACGGCCGGGACGACCTCATCGTCGTTCGGCGAGAAGGCGTGGACGGGATCCGGGTGGTCGTCCACCGCGCGTCGGGCACGGCCCCGACGTTCGAGAGACGCTACTTCACGGACCCGCTGCCCCTGTCGTTCGCCGGCACCCGCGTCAGCGCGGCGGACCTGACCGGCGATGGGCGCGCCGACCTCTCGGTCCTCGTCGACCGGGGCCAGGGCGCGGACGGCCTGCCGCTCGGGACCGACGTCGTGCGCTTCACCTCGACCGGGATCTCGTACACGCCGCGACCGTGGTTCACGAGGCCGACGATGGCCTGGGAGGCGACCTTCCCGTACTGAGCCCCCCCGGCGTTCGGCCCAGGTCGGCCCAGGCCGGGGCCGGTCGGCCCAGTTCGGCCCAGGTCGGGGCAGGCCGGGGCAGGCCGGCCCAGTTCGGCCCGACCGGCCCAGGCGCCGCACCGGCGTTCGGATGCGGCCCCCGCATTGAGCGCCACCTGGATCGAGCACCACCCGGGGGCAGATGAGACTGGTTGGCGTCGTGCATCGACGAGAATGCCGGCGTCGGTGGTTCGCCACCCCCGCTCCTCCCGCGCGGAAGCGCCCTTGAGCCTGTCGCGCAGACCCGCGGAACGCCCCCGGGGTCGGCGGGGGCCACCACCGCCCCGTCCGCGCAGAATCGCACGTGAAGTAAACACCCCGGGGGTCCGAGGCGGCCTCCGATCCCCCGTCGGACCCGGCGGCGACCACCGGCCGGGATTCCGGCGCTCTCCCCGAGCACGCGACCCCCTGGTTCGGTGGCCCGGGAGCCTCACCGGGAGGGGCAGCCGGCCGGCGGCGGCCACGCCGGAGGGCCGCCGGCCGGTGGGAGTGTTTACTTCACGTGCAATCCTGCAGGTGGCGGGAGATGGACCGCGGCCCGGGGACCGCCGCGGCCGGGGGCAGCGCGGTGGGGGGTACGCGCAGGGTCGCAGGCGATCTCGGGGCGCGCGGTGCGGGAGATGGGCCGCGGCCCGGGGACCGCCGCGGCCGGG
>JAZDPM010000273.1:0-3199 GCA_043797725.1 Chloroflexota bacterium | reverse complement strand
CCGCCGGTGACGAGGGGCGCAGCGCCCAGGCCCGCGAGTGGCTCGCGCAGCTCCAGCAGATGATCGACCGGATTGCCGCCGAGGCCGGGCCGGTGGCCCGCGACGTGGCGGGGAAGGCCGCCGAGCTTGCCGCCGTGGCGGGCGAGAAGGCGGGCCCGATCGCCCGCCGCGCCGCGGAGGTGACCGGCGACGTCGGGACCCGCGTGGCCGAGCGGTCGCGGCGCTTCGCCGACGACATGCGCCACCGGGCCGCCGAGGGGGGTGCCCCCCCGGCCGCCGACCCGACGGACGCCGCGCCCGCGGACGCGGCCCCGATGCCGGAGGAGGAGCCGCCGGCCTGACGCCCGCGGACGCGGCCCCGATGCCGGAGGAGGAGCCGCCGGCCTGACGCCGGGACCGGCTCGGCCTGACGCCGGGACCGGCTCGGCCGGACGCTCTCGTATACTCGCGCCATGAGCGTCCTCCCGATCCTCACGCTCGGCGACCCGCGGCTGCGCCTGAAGGGCGAGCCCGTCGAGAGCTTCGGCAAGCTCCTCCGCCACCTGCTCGACGACCTCACCGACACCATGCGGCACGCCCCCGGTGTGGGCCTCGCGGCGCCGCAGCTCGGCGAGGCGCTCAACGTGGCGGTGGTGGAGGTCGGCGACCGGCTCCTGGAGCTGGTCAACCCGCGGATCGTCCGGGCCGAGGGCGATGACCGGGACCTCGAGGGGTGTCTCTCGGTGCCCGGGTTCGTGGCCTACGTCACGCGCCGCGAGCAGGTCTGGGTGGTCGCCCAGAACCGTTTCGGGCGAAAGCACAAGGTCGCCGGAGCCGGCTTGCTGGGACGGGCGCTGCAGCACGAGCTGGACCACCTTCAGGGGAAGCTCTACATCGACTATCTCGCGTCGCCGGACGAGCTGATCCCGGTGGGCAGCGGTGGCGACGAGGACGAGGACGACGTCGACGCCGAGCTCGAGCGCCGCGGGATCGACCCCCAGAAGGCGAAGGCGGCCTCCCGCGGCTGACGTGGCCCGCGCCCGGACGGTCTTCTTCGGGTCCGGCGCGTTCGCCGTCCCGGTCCTCGAGGCCGTGGCCGCGGCTGCGGAGCTCTCGCTCGTGGCGGTCGTCACGGCGCCGGCCCGCGCGGCCGGGCGCCGCGCCCAGCCGGCTCCCACGATGGTGGGCGCGCGGGCCGAGGCGATGGGCCTGCCCCTGCTCACGCCGGAGCGGCTGCGGGACCCGGCCTTCCTCCAGGCTCTGGCCGCGCTCTGCCCGGCAGTGGGCATCCTCGCCGACTACGGCAGGCTCCTTCCGCCGGCGGTGCTGGACCTGCCGGCGCGCGGGATCCTGAACTTGCACCCCTCGCTCCTGCCCCGTCATCGGGGCGCGACGCCCATTCCCGCGGCGATCCTCGCCGGCGACGCGGAAACCGGGGTCTCCCTCTTCCGGATGGACCCCGGGATGGACACCGGTCCGCTCGTGGCGGCCGAACGGACCCTTCTCGATCCGGGCGAGGACGCGCCCCTCCTGGAGGCGCGGCTGGCCCGGATGGCGGCCGCCCTGGTCGCCCGCTCCATCGGCGCCTGGCTGCGCGGCGAGATCGCTCCCCGGCCCCAATCGGAGGTCGGCGTGACCGTGACCCGGCCGCTCGAGCGCGCGGACGGCCGCCTGGACGCGACGCAGCCGGCGGTGCTCCTCGAGCGGCACGTGCGCGCCCTTCGCCCGTGGCCGGGGAGCTTCCTCGAGCTGCCGGGGGGGCGGCTCGAGGTCCTGCGCGCGGCCGCCGTGGACGCGGTCGCGGGGGACGCTCCCGGCACGCTGGTCATCGACGGTGACGGCCTCGCCCTGGCGACGGCGAGCGGCCGTCTCGCCCTCCTCGAGGTCCGGCCCGCAGGCGGGCGGCCGATGGACGGTGCGGCCTACCGGCGCGGACGCCCCGCGGCCACCGGCTCACGGGTAGGATGAGGCGGACCCGATGACCGATCCGTTGGCGCCCGCTTCCGCCGCCCCCCCGCCCCCGCCGGGGCCGGCCGCGCGCGACCCGCGGCCGGGCGTCGCGGGGCTCACCGAGGAAGAGGTCGCAGCCCTGGTCGGGGAGTTCGGCGAGCCGGGGTTCCGATCCCGCCAGGTCGCCGACGCGGCGTGGCGGTCGGCGGCCGCCGACTGGGAGGAGGTCACGACGCTCGCCCGTCCGCTCCGGGCGTCGCTGGCCGAGCGCCTCCGCTTCGACACCGTCGCGGCCACGACGATCCGCGTTGACGACGGCGGCACGACCGAGAAGGCGCTCCACGGCCTCTCGGACGGGCGGCTGGTGGAGTCCGTCCTCATGCACTACCCGGCCGGCGCCGGCCGGCGAGAGCGGAACACGCTCTGCATCAGCAGCCAGGCGGGCTGCGCTGTCGGCTGCCCGTTCTGCGCCACGGGGGAGCTCGGCTTCGAGCGCGACCTCGAGGTGGCCGAGATCGTCGACCAGGCGCGCCACGCCCGGCGCCGGACGGCCGCCGCCGGGCGTCACCTCACCAATGTCGTCTTCATGGGGATGGGCGAGCCGCTCCTCAACCTCGATGCGGTCCTGGACGCGGCGGCCGCCCTCACCGACCCGGCCCGCTTCGGCCTGGGGGCGCGCCACATCACGATCTCTACGTCCGGCGTGGTCCCGGGGATCGAGCGGCTCGCCCGGCTGCGGCCCCAGTGGACCCTCGCGATCAGCCTGCACGCTGCCCGCGATCCGCTGCGTGACCTGCTGGTCCCGCTCAATCGCCGCTGGCCCGTCGCCGACGTGGTCGCGGCCGCCCGCGCCTACGGGGAGGCGACCGGCCGGAGGGTCAGCTACGAGTACGTGATGATCGAGGGAATCAACGACACGATCGCCGATGCCGACGCGGTCGTGCGGTTCCTCCGCGGGTCGGGCGCCCACGTCAACTGCATCCCGATGAATCCGGTGGCGCACACTCCGTGGCGGGCGAGCGCGCCGGCGCGGATCTCCGCTTTCGCCGACCGACTGCGGGCAGGGGGCTTGGGCGTGACCGTCCGGCGCAACCGCGGCCAGGACGTGGGGGCCGCCTGTGGCCAGCTGGCGGCCGAGCAGGCCGGCGAGCCCTCGGCGCCCGCGGTGGCGCGGAGGCGCGAGCTTCTCGTGGTCGCGTCGGCCGTCGCGCTCCGCGGCGAGCGCAGTCCCGAGCCCGCTCCCGCCGGCCTGGGCAGGCCGGACCGGCCA
>JAZDPM010000266.1:0-2462 GCA_043797725.1 Chloroflexota bacterium | reverse complement strand
ACGATGGCGAGCGCGCCGAGCGCGGTCACCAGCTTGGTCATTCGCTGCATCTGAGTCTGTCTTCCTCCTGCAGCCGGCCGCCTCGCTGGCGCCGGCCTTCCGTGGTTGACCCGCCCGCACGGTGCGGACGAGCTCCGGTGCTGGTGGCCGCACGGCGGCAACCCGCTGTTCCGGTCAGTCAGTATCCTCCACCAGCTCCCGGCGCCGCTGGGGCGCCGGGCCGCTGGAGGCCCGGACGATGAGCCGGGTCTCGAGGAGGCGGTGCTCCGGTCGTGCCCCGTCCCGTCGTTCGATCGCCGCGAGCAGGAGGCGGCAGGCCTCCTCCCCCTTGCGACGGGTCGGCTGGTGCACGGTCGTGAGCGGGGGCGCCACGTGGCAGGCCATCTCGATGTCGTCGAACCCGACGACGCTGAGGTCGGCCGGCACGGCCAGGCCGAGACGACCGGCCGCGCTGATCGCCCCGATCGCCATCACGTCGCTCATCGCGAGGACCGCGGTGGGCCGGAGGCCGTCCTCCCAGGCCCGCGTTAGGCACGCGGCGCCGCCGTCGATGCTCGCGGGCCCGACGACGACGTGATTGTCCGGGAGCTCCACCCCGGCGTTCAGGAGCGCGGCGCGATAGCCGGCGAGCCGGCGTCCCATCACGCCCCCGAAGTCGGTGTGTGCGCCCGGGGTGGGCGGTTCGATGCCGACGACGAGGATGTCGCGGTGCCCCAGGGCGAGCAGGTGCTCTGCCGCCTGCCGGGCGCCGCCCTCGTCGTCGACATCCACGGCCGCGTGCTCGGAAAATGCGGCCGAGTCGACGAGCACGATGGGCAGGTCCGCCCTGCGGATCTGCCCGACCTCCGGGTGCTCCTCCGAGAGGCCGATAGCCACGAAACCGTCCACCGTCGCCCGTCCGACCGCACGGGCCAGCGAGCCGTAGACCGGCGAGACGAAGAGGAGCCCGTACCCGGCCTCCTCGGCCGCCGCCGCCACGCCCTCGCTGAAGGTCGCGAAGAACGGGTTGGCAAAGACGACGGACAGCGCCTGCGGAGTCAGGATCCCCAGGGTCCTGGTCCTCCGCCGGGAGAGCATCCGCGCCACCGGATGCGGCCGATACCCGAGCGCGTCCGCGATCCCGTGGATTCGCATCGCGGTGTCCTGGCTCAGGCGCTCCGGGCTGTTGAAGGCGAAAGAGACCGCCGTCTTGGACACGCCCGCTTCGCGGGCGACGTCGGCGATGCGCGGTCGAGTTCGAAGCTGCTCCAAGCTGTCGCCGATCCTCCTGGGTGCCGTCGCTGACGAGGGACGCGGGGCCGCGCTGACGATGGACGCCGGACGCGGGACGCCGCTGACGGCGACGATGCAAACCGGTTTAGCAAACCGGTTTACTAGACGGTAGCGGGCCGCTCGAACGGTGTCAAGAGGGTGTGCTTCGACGGGTGTCCTCGACCGGGTCTGGCGACCGGGTGGCGGCGGCGCCGTGGGCATTGCGCACCACGCCATCTTCTCTGGCTCATTGTCTCGATTCCGGCCGTTCGGCCGCTGATCATGGCGCGCGGCGCACGAACGGCCGGCCGATGGGGCCTCTCCTGACGTTCGAAGCAGGCAACATGGCGCGCCACGCAAGGGTGGTCGTGGCAGCGAGCGGATGGCGCCGGGCCGCCTCACGTGGGCGTGTCCGCGCCACCCGACCGGCGCTGAGCCGGCATCTTGGCAGAATCCGGCCATGACCACCACCCCGGGCCGCGGAATCCCCCCGGCCGGCCTGCTCCCCTTCCTTGGCAATTCCTTCCTGGTCCTCGGCGCCATCGGGCTGTCGCTCCGCTGGGTGGTCGATGCGGCGATCTCGACGCCGGTCAGCCTGCCGGGGATCGCGGCGATGGTCCTCCTCGCGTACACGTTCTTCACGATCACGATGGTCCTGCAGCGCAAGCAGGCCGCGCGCGGCCTGGCACTGGTCCTCACGACGCTGACGATCCCGGCGGTGCCGCTCCTCCTGCTGGGCCCGGTGCCGCCGGTGGCGATCGCCCCGGCCGTCCTTGGGGTTGCTCTCTTCCTGGGCCTTGGGCGGCCCTCGGTGAAGGACTGGCTCTCCGAGCCGTAGGCAGTCCCCGGGCCGGGCGGGCATCCGCGGCCTGGGGGCGGGTCCATCTTCCTCGATTCGCTGGATGTCGCCGTCCTCGTCACCGTCTCGGAGCAGAGCGCCGACCGCGGGCCCGAGCCAGAGTGCCAGAATGCGGTCCCGGGTGCGGGCCCGTCGGCGGCCCCTTCCGCCACGCCCGCACCGTAGCTGCCGAGAGGGACTGCCGTGCGCCTCGTCGCCCACATCGACGACCTGGACCTGCCCGTCGCCGGCGTCCTCGTCGGCGACCTCGTGCTGACGCTGGAGGTCCTCGCCGAACAGGCCGGCCTGCGCGAGGAGCTGGCCTTCCTCGACCCGCGGGGGCTGCTGGCCGAAGACGAGGACCTGGTCGAGA
>JAZDPM010000250.1:0-2664 GCA_043797725.1 Chloroflexota bacterium | reverse complement strand
GCCCAGTACCGGGCCCTCGCCGCGTTCGCCCAGTTCGCGTCCGACCTGGACAAGGCGACCCGCGACCAGCTGACCCGCGGCGAGAAGCTCTCCGAGATCGTGAAGCAGCCGCAGTACCAGCCCCTCCCGGTGGAGAAGCAGGTCGCGATCCTGCTGGCCGCCACGACGGGTGCCGTCGACGACATCCCGACCCCCCGGGTCAAGGAGTTCGAGACCGGCTACTACCGCTTCCTGGAGGCGGAGCGCCCCGAGCTGCTCACGAAGCTGGGCGAGACGAAGACTCTCGACGACGAGCTCACCAGGGGTCTCGACGAGGCTGTCGCGGCCTACCGCAGCAGCTTCCTCGCGTAGCCGGCGGAGCGAGGGGAGCGCAGCGTGGCCAGCCAGCGCGACATCCGGCGGCGCATCGGCGCCGTCCGGAACATCAAGCAGATCACCCGGGCGATGCAGTTCGTCGCCGCGTCGAAGCTCAAGCGCGCCCAGGACGCCACGCTCTCCAGCCGGCCGTACAGCGAGATGATCGACGAGGTGATCTCCGATCTCGCCGCCGTCCTCGACGCCGACACCCATCCGCTCCTCGCCCGGCGCGACGACGGGAAGAGGCTCTTCGTCGTCGTCACGACGGACCGCGGCCTGGCCGGGCCCCTCAACACGAACACCATTCGGTTCGCCCTCAAGGAGATCCTCGAGCACCCCGGCGACTTCACCGTGGTGACCGTGGGGCGCAAGGGCCGCGACGCCCTCCGCCGGGCCCGGGTGCCGATGGAGGCGCATTTCGCCGGCTTCGGCGACCGCCCCGCCTTCGCCGACGTGACGCCGCTCACCCGCCTCATCACCGACGACTTCCTGGCCGGGAGCTACGCGCGGATCGACCTGGTCTACCCGAAGTTCGTCTCGACGCTGGTCCAGCGGCCCGTCCTGGAGCAGCTGCTCCCCATCCAGCCCGCCCCGGACACCCAGGGGATCCCCGGCCGCCAGTTCATCTTCGAGCCCAACCCGGCCACGGTCCTGCGCCAGATCCTGCCGCGTTACGTGGCGACCCGCGTCTACCAGGCGATGCTGGAGACGACGGCCTCCGAGATGTCGAGCAAGATGGTGGCGATGAAGAGCGCCACGGAGAACGCCGAGGACCTCATCGAGGACCTCACGCTCTCCTACAACAAGGTCCGCCAGGCCAACATCACCCGCGAGATGATCGAGATCGCGTCCGGCGCCCGGGCGCGCTGACGACGCCGGCAGGAGGCAGACATACCCATGGCGACCGCCGCACCCGAAGCCCTCGGCCGGGTCATCCAGATCACCGGGCCGGTGGTGGACATCGAGTTCCCACCCGGCCGGCTTCCCTCGATCTACAGCGCGGTGGAGATCATCCGCCCCGACCTGGCCCCGCTCGTGTGCGAGGTGCAGCAGCACCTGGGCAACAACTGGGTCCGCGCGGTGGCCATGACCACGACCGACGGCCTGGCCCGCGGAACGTCGGTGCGCGACACCGGCGTCCCGATCAGCGTCCCGGTGGGCGCGCCCACCCTGGGCCGGGTCTTCGACGTCCTGGGCCACCCGATCGACGGCAAGGGTCCCGTCGATCGCACGAACGTCCTGCCCATCCACCGCTCCCCGCCCGCCTTCGACGAGCAGGTCACCGAGATCGAGGTCTTCGAGACCGGCCTCAAGGTCATCGACCTCATCTGCCCCTTCAAGAAGGGCGGCAAGGTCGGCATCTTCGGCGGGGCCGGCGTCGGCAAGACGGTCATCATCCAGGAGCTGATCCGGAACGTCGCCCAGGAGCACGCCGGCGTCTCGGTCTTCGGCGGCGTGGGCGAGCGCTCCCGCGAGGGGAACGACCTCATCGCGGAGATGACCGCGTCCGGGGTCCTGGCCAAGACGGCCTTCGTCTTCGGCCAGATGAACGAGCCGCCCGGCGCCCGTCTGCGGGTCGGCCTGACCGCCCTGACCATGGCGGAGTACTTCCGCGACGAGGAGGGCCGCGACGTCCTCCTGTTCATCGACAACATCTTCCGTTTCACCCAGGCGGGCTCGGAGGTCTCGGCGCTCCTGGGCCGGATGCCTTCGGCCGTCGGCTCCCAGCCGAACCTGGCCACGGAGATGGCCGCCCTCCAGGAGCGGATCACCTCGACGAAGGACGGCTCGATCACGAGCCTCCAGGCGGTCTACGTGCCGGCCGACGACTACACCGACCCGGCTCCGGCGACCACCTTCGCCCACCTGGACTCCACGATCCGCCTGGAGCGGAACATCGCCGAGCTGGGCATCTATCCCGCCGTCGACCCCCTGACCTCGACGTCGCGCGTCCTCGACCCGCTCGTCGTAGGGCAGGAGCACTACGATGTCGCCCGCGAGACGCAGCGCGTCCTGCAGCGTCTCCGCGACCTCCAGGACATCATCGCCATTCTCGGCATCGACGAGCTGTCGGAGGAGGACAAGGCGACGGTCGCCCGCGCGCGGCGCCTGCAGCGGTTCATGAGCCAGCCGTTCTTCGTGGCCGAGGTCTTCACCGGCCGCCCGGGCGTGTACGTCCCGATCCGCGATACCGTGGCGTCCTTCAAGGAGATCCTGGAGGGCAAGACCGATGCCCTCCCGGAGCAGGCCTTCTTCCTCGCCGGCACGCTCGACGACGTGCGGGCGAACGCCGAGCGCCTGGCCGGC
>JAZDPM010000235.1:0-2966 GCA_043797725.1 Chloroflexota bacterium | reverse complement strand
CCGCGATCCGGGTGAAGGGCCGGCGCCCATCCTGCTGGAGATGCTCGATGATCCGCTTGTCGAGCTCGGACACGTCGGCGCCCGCCGCGACGCCGTTCGCCCGCCCACGCGCCTGGTGAACCACGGGAACCTCCCATCTCCCGGGAGCGCGCGCCGTGGTCGACGCGACGCCGGGCGACCGTAGCAGACGCGGGCCCGAACGCAACGGAATCCCGCGGGCCGCAACGCCCCGCCGAGCGGCAGGCGGCCGCGGCGACGCCGCGCCGAGAGGTACGCGTCCGCCCCAACACGGACCGCAGCGCTCCGCCGACTGACCGCGCAAATATCCTCCGGTGCCCGGATGCACCGGTCCGCGGTCTCGGCCCTTCGCCCGGCCGGCCGGCGTGCAAGAATCACGCAGACGCCGGACTCCGCGGGGCGGGGCGCGCGGGCCGGAAGAAGGAGAACCGTGACCAACGCCTGGCTCGCGGCAGGGCTCGGCGCCGTCGTCGTGCTGGACGTCGTTCTGCTCTGGATCGTCGTTGGGCCCGCGCTCGCGCGCCGGCTCGGCGAGCGAAACGCGCGAAGGCGGACCGCCGTTGCCGGCGCCGCGCTCGACACCAGGACGATCGCCGCGCTCGATCCCTCCTCCGTGCTGGGGGACGGCGTCCCGGCCGCGGCCTACGACCGGGTCGTGCGGGTCGCAAGCTGGGCCTACCTCCTCTCCACGGCGGCCGTCGTCTACGCGACCGGGCTCTGGCCCGCCGCGGATGATCCGCTCCTCCTCGTGCTGGCCGTCGGTGGCATCTTCATCATCGTCGCCCACGACATCCTTCCGGCCGCCGGTTTCGGCCCGGCCCGGTTCGTCATCGAGGGCGCGGTCGCGATCACCCTCGTGAGCATCGTCGCGTCCCTCACCGGCGGCGCCACGAGCCCGTTCTTCTACGCCTACCCGCTCGTCGTCGCGGGGGCGGCTCTCGTGGTCCGGCCGCTCGTGACCGTCGCCCTCGCCGTGGTGGCCATCGGCGGCTTCTTCGTCGCCGCGGGGGTCGCGACGGGCGGGACCGTGCCGGACCCCGGATCGCTCGCGATCTTCGCCGTGAACGTGACGGCTCTCGTCCTGCTGGCCTCCGTCGCGATGGTGGTCGCCCGCGAGCAGCGGCGGACCCGCGATGTCGCTGTCCGGCTCTCGACCATCGATGCGCTGACCGGGCTCGCCAACCGCGGTTACATCATCGCGGCGCTCGAGCGCGAGATCGATCGGGCGAGGCGCTACCAGCGCGGCTTCTGCCTGCTGATGGCCGACCTCGACGGCCTCAAGGAGGTCAACGACACGTACGGCCACCGGGTGGGGGACCACGCCCTGGCGATCGTGGCCGGCGTGATCCGGGAAAACGTGCGGCGCATCGATACCCCTGCCCGCCTCGGCGGCGACGAATTCATCGTGCTCCTCCCCGAGACCGACCGCGACGGGGCCCGCGTAGTCGCCGACAAGATCCGCCAGGGGGTGGCCGGCGCGTCCCTGGGCGAGCGGGGGGAGCGCATCCCGATCGGCGTCTCCATCGGGATCGGCGAATGGGTGCCCGGCCGGTCGCTCGACGACGTCATGGCCGCCGCAGACGACGCGATGTACGACGTGAAGCGGCTCGCCCGCCGACGCCCGAACGGCCACCCGGCGCTGGAAGCGGTCGGTCCCGGGCGCCCGACGAGGGCGGCCGAAGGCCCCGAACCGGTCGCCACGATCGCGGGAAGGGGTCCGGGCCGCACCTGACGGGTGCCCGCCGCCGCGCGGTGTAGCATCGTCCGCCATGGACGGATTCACGACGCGGGCGATCCGCGCCGCCACGCGGGCCCCGCGCGTCGACCAGCGGCCGACGTCCGTCCCCATCTACCAGGCGGCCACCTTCTCGTCGGCCGACGCGGAGGAGCTGGGCGCGGTCACGACGGGGGCGACCGCGGGCTACGTCTACTCGCGGCTGGGCAATCCGACGGTGGACGCCCTGGCCGACGCGGTGGCGGAGCTGCACGGGGCGGAAGCCGGGTTCGCGGCGGCGAGCGGGATGGCCGCCATCCACCTTGCCGTCGCCTCGGTCGTCGGGGCGGGGGACCGGATCGTCGCCACGCGGAACCTCTACGGCACGACCCGCGCGCTCTTCACCACTGTCCTTGACCGCTTCGGCGTGACGACCGCATTCGTGGACCCGGCGGACCACGCTGCGGTCGAGGCGTCCCTCGCCGCCGCGCCGACCCGGGTTCTCTACCTCGAGACGATCTCAAACCCGACGATCGCCGTCGCCGACCTCCCGGCGCTGGCGGCACTCGGCCACCGCCACGGCGCGACCGTCGTCGTCGACAACACGTTCGCCTCTCCGGCGCTCTGCCGGCCCCTGGAGCACGGTGCCGATCTCGTCGTCGAGTCGGCGACGAAGTACCTCTCCGGCCACTCGGACGTGCTGGCCGGCGTCGTCGTGGGCGCGCGCGCACGCATCGATCCCGTCCGGGCCCTCCACGTGGAGACCGGCGGCACGCTCGCGCCCTTCTCGGCCTTCCTCGTCCTGCGCGGGATCCCCACGCTCGCCCTGCGGATGGAGCGCCACGCTGCGACGGCCCACCGCCTGGCCGCCTTCCTGGAGGCCGCGCCGGGGGTGGCGCGCGTCCTCTACCCGATGCTCCCATCGCACCCCGACCACGCCGTCGCCGCCCGCCTCCTCGCGGCGGGCAGTGGGATGCTCGCGCTGGAGCTCGCCGGCGGCGCCCCGGCGGCCCGCGCCTTCGTCGATGCCCTGCGGATCCCGGAGCGGACGGCTTCCCTGGGGTCCATCCACACGATCGTGGTCCACCCGCCGTCCACGACCCATCGCCAGCTGGGTGCCGCGGAGCTCGCGGAGGCCGGGATCGCCCCCGGCCTCCTGCGCGTCTCGGTGGGTCTCGAGGATGCCGACGACCTCCTCGCCGACGCGGCGCAGGCGCTCGAGGCCGCCCGCGCG
>JAZDPM010000162.1:0-3997 GCA_043797725.1 Chloroflexota bacterium | reverse complement strand
CGTACGGCGTGGTCACCGGATCGTCGGTGATCGTGTAGCCGGGGCCGCCGGTCCCCACGAGGTTCGGGTCGACGGTGGGCTGTCGCCCGTTCTCGCCGTCGCCGCCCTGGATCACGAAGCCCGGGACGAGGCGGTGGAAGACGACGCCGTCGTAGAAGCCGCACTCGGCGAGGGCGAGGAAGTTGCCCGTGGCGTTGGGGGCGAGCGAGCCCTTCACCTCGATGACGATCTCGCCCTTCTCCGTCGCCAGGGTGACCTTCGCGACGGCGTCGGCGGCGAGCGGCGCGGGGGCGCTCCTGGGGCAGGAATCCGGGATCCCCCCGGCCGGCTGGCCGGTTGGCACGTCCGACGGCGCGACCGTGGGCCCCTGCGTGGGGCCGCCGGACGGCATGATCGGGGCCGCCGTGGCCCCGCCGGAGCACGCCGCGACCGCGACTGCGGCGGCGAGGGCGAGGGCGACGAGGGGGCGAGCGGGTGGGTGGGTCATGCGGCGGCCTCCATGGCTGCGGGGTACTCGATGCGGCCGGTGAGGAGCGCCTCGCCGAGCACGACACCGGCGGCGCCGGCTTCGCGGAGGCGCCGGATCCCGGCCAGGTCGACGACGCCGCCCGCGACGAGCACCTCGAGGTCGAGGTCCCGCACGAGGCGGCCGATCAGCGCGACGTCCGGCTCGGCGCCGCCGTGGGCGAGGACGAGGCGGCGCACGCCGAGGCCGGCCAGCCCCGAGGCGACCTCGTCGAAGGTCGGCCGGCGCCCGCCGCGCCAGGGGAACGCGGCCACGCGGTCCGGTCGCGGGTCCAGCCCGACCGCGAGCCAGTCGCCGGCGACGGCCAGGCACGCGCGCAGGGTGGCGTGGTCGTCGGCCATGCTCATGGGGACCACGACCCGGGTCGCCCCGGCAGCGAACGCCAGCCGGATCTGCTCCGGCCCGTCGAGGCCCCCGGCGACCTGGAGCGGGACGGCGACACGCGCCGCGATCCGCGCCACGGCGTCGAGGTTGGCGGGCCGCCCCTGCCGGGCCCCGTCGAAGTCGACGAGATGGACCATGCGCGCTCCCTGGTCGACGAAGCGGGCGGCGATCGCCTCCGGACGGTCGGTCGGGGCGCCGACGCCGGCCGCGGCGCCGGGCCAGAGGACGAGCCGCGAGCGGCCCGCGGTGAGGTCGAGGGAGGGGATGACGAGCACGTGTCCGCGGTGCCGGGTCAGGCGCGTGGGGCGCCGACGGGCGCCGGCTTCGTCCAGGTCCCGGTCGCGGAGGCGGCGTCCGCGCCCGCGGCAGGGCGCGTCCCGGCGGTCTCCGCGAGGGCCTCGCGGACGGCGGCAACCGTGGTGTCGAGATCCGCGCGCTCCACGCCGTGGTGGGTCACGGCGCGAACAGCGCCGTGGGGGTAGGGGACCATCAGGACACCCCGGGCCTCCAGCGCGTCGAGGAATGCCCCCCGATCGCGGGCAACGCGGAAGATGACGAAGTTGGTCACGGCCCGGCCGGGGTCCAGGCGGCCCGGCGTCGGCTGGGCGATGCCGCCGGCCGACTCGATCCCGTCGAGCTCGGCCAGGCCCTCGGCAAGAAGCCGCGCGTTGGCGTGATCGTCGGCGAGGCGCTCGATCATCCCGTCCGCGCCGTCGGCGAGGGCGACGAGGCCGGCCGCGGCCAGGACGCCGGCCTGGCGCATGCCGCCGCCGAGGAGCTTCCGGGCCCGCCGGGCGCGCCGGATGAAGTCGCTGGTGCCCACGACGACCGAGCCGACCGGGCAGGCAAGGCCCTTGGACAGGCAGAAGGTGACCGAGTTGGCGGGGACCGCGAGGGCCGCGGGCGTGACGCCCAGGGCCACCACCGCGTTGAAGAAGCGGGCCCCGTCGAGGTGGAGGGGGACGCCGTTCCGGCGGGCGATCGCCGCGATCGTCTCCTCGTAGGCGACGGAGAGCGGGCGCGCCATGGAGTGGGCGTGCGTGTTCTCGATGGCGATCAGGCCCGTGATCGGCTCGTGAGGGTCGTCGGGGTCGCGGAAGGCCGCCTCGATGGCCGCCGGGTCGATCGTTCCGTCGGCCTCCTCGGCGAGGGTGCGGACCGACGCCCCGACCACCACGGCGTGGCCGGCCGCCTCGTCCAGCACGAGGTGGCTGGTGGCAGCCGCGATCAGCTCGTCGCCCCGGGCCAGGTGGGCCATCTGGGCGACGAGGTTGCCCATCGTCCCCGAAGCCACGAACAGCCCGGCCTCCTTGCCGAGCAGCTCTGCCGCGCGCGCCTCGAGGGCGTTGACGGTGGGGTCGTCACGGAAGACGTCGTCGCCCACCTCGGCGGCAGCCATGGCGCGGCGCATGGCGGGCGTGGGGTGGGTGACCGTGTCGGAGCGCAGGTCGATCCGGGGCATGACGGGCAGGATAGCGCGGGGAGCCGCCGGGGGCCGGCGGAGCGCTCGCCGCGCTGCGTCGATGCCTGCTTCGTGCTACATTCCGCCGGCCGCGGACCCGTGGTGTAGCGGCCCAACATGCCAGCCTGTCACGCTGGAGATCGCCGGTTCGAATCCGGTCGGGTCCGCCATCGAACCCCATTCGGCGCCCCGTCGTCGCGACGGGGCGTCTCGATTCCCTCCCGGCGCCGCGCTCAGCCGAGGCCGGCGCCGTTGGGGCATGGCGCGGCACGGACGCGACGCACCGCTCGCTACGATGCGCGGGTCATGACCGCTAGCCACGCGCCCGGCCCGCTCGCCGGGCTCCTCGTCGCCGACTGCAGCACGGTCCTCGCCGGCCCGTACGCGACGATGCTTCTCGCCGACCTCGGGGCGGACGTCGTGAAGGTCGAGCCGCCCGAGGGGGACGCGACGCGAGGCTGGGGTCCGCCGTGGGTCGGGGAGGGGGTCGCCCGCACGGCGGCCTACTACCTCTCCGTCAACCGCAACAAGCAGTCGCTCCGTCTCGACCTCAAGACGGCCGCCGGCCGTGATGTCCTCCGCCGCCTGCTTGCCCGCGCGGACATCCTCGTGGAGAACCATCGCGTCGGCGGATTCGCCCGCCTCGGGTTTGACGAGGCGACGCTCAGGGAGCTGAACCCGCGCCTCGTGCACCTCGCCATCTCCGGCTACGGGCCGACCGGGCCCGAGGCCGCGACGCCGGGCTACGACTTCGTGGTGCAGGCGGTCTCGGGGCTGATGTCGATCACGGGGCACCCGGTGGCCGACGGCGGCGAGCCAACGAAGGTCGGGGTGGCGATCAGCGACCTGACGACGGGGATGCTGGGCGCGACGGCAGTGCTGGCCGCGATTGCCGGGCGGGACCGGCCCGGGTCGCCGGCCTTCGGCCTGGGCCAGCGGATCGACATCTCGCTCCTGGAATCGACGCTGGCGTGGCTGGCGAACCAGGCCCAGAATCTCTTCGCGACCGGGGAACCGCCTTCCCGGCGAGGCAATGCCCACCCGAACATCGTTCCCTACGAGACTTTCGCCACGGCCGACGGGGAGATCGCCGTCGCGGTGGGGAGCGAGCGCCAGTGGCCCCGGTTCACGGCGGCGATCGGTGCGCCGGAGCTGACCGACGATCCGCGCTTCGCGACCAACGGCGTCCGGGTGGCGAACCGTGACGCCCTGCGCCCGCTCGTCGCGGCCCTTCTCGCCGCGGAGCCCTCGGCGACGTGGCTGGCCCGTTTCGCCGAGGCGGAGGTGCCCGCCGGCCCGATCAACGACCTGGCGACGGCGTTCGCCTCGCCGCAGGTGGCCGCCCGCGGGCTGCTGGCGGAGGTCGAGCACCCCGTCCTCGGGAAGCTCCGCCAGGTCGGCCCGCCCTTCGAGCTGCACGCCACACCGGCCTCCGTGCGGACCGCGCCGCCGCTCCTCGGCGAGCAGACGGACGCCATTCTCGCTGAGCTCGGCTACGCGGCCCAGGAGGTCGCGCGCCTGCGCGGCGAGGGCACCGTCTAGGACCGACCCGTCTAGCCGCGACCCGTCCTGCGGCGACTCGACCCGGACGTTCGTTCCCCCATCCCGTCCAACGGAGTGATGGC
>JAZDPM010000154.1:0-2955 GCA_043797725.1 Chloroflexota bacterium | reverse complement strand
CCCGCCGGGAGAGTCGCCGTGGCGGCGGGCGTCTGGCCGACGGTCGGTGGGGTCGTATCGAGGCTGATGAACGCCAGGCCGACCGCGATCCCGGCCGCCAGCGTCGCGATGACGGCGGCCAGCGCAATGGCGAAGCCGCGGAGCCGCTTCGCCGTCACAACGCACTCCCGGCGGGGTCGAGGATCGGGGCGGCCGGCGTGACCGGGTCGGCTGGCGTGCCCGGGTCGGGCGCCTCATCGCGGAGGGTCGCGGCCGGCTTGGCGGATCCAGGGAAGGCGCCCACGAGATGGCCCTCGTGCTCGCCCATCGGCAGGTAGCGCTCCGCCAGGGTGTAGCCGAGGGCGAGGAAGGCGAACGCGCCGACGATGATGCTGACCTCGACGAGCGTCGGACCGTACGCGGTCCACGGCGACGACACCACGCCCGCAACCGCGGTCCCCGGGGCGATCTGGCCGGCGCTGACGAAGATCATCCGGTCCGCGAAGAGCCCCACGAAGGCAAGGCACGAGGCGCCGAAGAGGCCTGCCGGCGTCCGGGTCCGCGGGAGCAGGACGAGGGCGAGGGGAACCGCCAGGCCAAGGAAGACCCGGACGATCCAGAAACCCAGCGCCAGCGGCCCGATGAGCAGGGCCCCGGTCGCGTCGGACAGGCCCGGCACCACCCCGTAGAGGCCGAACATCACCTGCCACGCCACCACGAGCACGGTCACGGCGAGCACGATCGTCATCAGGAGCCGGATCGCCGGGATCGCCAGGGTCGTTGCGCGCTCCCAGCCCGCGAGCCGGAACCGGTGGACCGGGTAGAAGACGATCCCCAGCAGGGCGACGCCCGACAGGAGCGCCGCCGTGACCATCGCCGGCGGGGTGAAGGCGCCGTGCCAGTACGAGCGGGCGGCGAGGACTCCGAAGACGGCGCCGAGGGTGGTGGGCGCGAGGATGGCCGTTATCGACGAGAGGGTGCAGGCGATCCGGTGGATCTGCCAATGCCCGGAGAACATGCTCCACACCTCGGTGAGGAGGAACACCAGGTAGACGCCGTAGAAGACGCCCATCCACCACATGGGCGAGAGAGGCGACGGGCTGAGGACGGCGCCGAGGACCATCCGCACCGGGTAGTGCAGGTCGAGGGCGATGATGCCGAAGGCCGTGATGAGGCTGAGGAGGGCGAGGATCGCGTGCCGCTTCTCCAGCGGGATGAACATCTCGATCCCGAAGACGGTGCCGAGTGACGACGCCAGGCAGAGGCCGCTCGTCGTGATGGCGAAGAAGACGTAGCCGGTGATCAGGACGCCCCACTCGAAGGAGGGTGTCGTGCCCAGGACCTCCCAGCCGGGGGGCAGGGCGATGACCGCCCCGACCGCACCGACAAGGCAAAGGACGCCCAGGAGCGTGAACCAGAGCTTCAACGGGCGTGGCATGCCCGCGACCTCCCGGCGGATTGCCCGCAGCGCGACCCGCGGGTCCGTGCGCAGGGTGCGACCGGCGACGTGGACGGACATCACTCCACCTCGCCTTCGAGGCCGATGTAGGAGACCCGCGGCTTCGTGCCGAGGGCGGGCTTCATCACCCGGACCCGTTTCTCGTGCAGGGCCACGCTCACGGGGCTGGTCGCGTCGTTCAGGTCGCCGAAGATCCGCGCCTCGACCGGGCAGACCTCGACGCACGCCGGCCGCTGGCCGCGGGTGATCCGGTGGTAGCAGAAGGTGCACTTGTCGGCGATGCCGGAGACGCCCTTCGGCATCGAATCGCCCGCGGGGACCATGTACCGGGCTCCGTACGGGCAGGCGATCAGGCAGTATCCGCAGCCGATGCAGCGGTTCTCGTCCACCAGAACGACTCCGTCTTCGGTCAGGTAGGTCGCGCTGATCGGGCAGACCCAGGTGCACGGCGGGTTCTCGCACTGCATGCACAGCCGGGGCACGAAGTAGGCGTCGTTGACCGTTGCGGCGGCGGCGGCGGGCAGGGTCTCCTCCGTCGGGAAGCCGTGGCGGCCGCCCTCAGGCGAGCTCACCGAGACTGTCCCGTCCTCGAACCGGACGTGGAGCTCGACCCACGTCCGGTTCAGCTCCCCCTCCTCCGGGACGTGGTTCTCCAGCTTGCACGCCTCCACGCACCGGCCGCAGCCGATGCAGGTCGTCGTGTCGATGGCGAACGCCCAGCGGTGGGCCGAGGGGTCGTACGTCGCGACCGGCGCCTCCGCCTGGGCGGCGGGTGCCTCTACCCCGGCGGCCCGCACCGCGTCGGCGTCGGATTCGGCGAGCACGGCGGAGACCAGCCGGGCCCCACAGATCGCGGGCAGCGCGGCCACGCCGAGCTGGAGGATCCGGCGCCGGGAGAGCGTCATCGGGTCCCCACCCTGTTCAGTGTCGCGGGCCACGCCCGTCTCGCTCATGGGACGCTCCTACTGGCCGGCCGTCGGCCGCTTGTGGCAGCTCTGGCAGACGGCATCGGTGGACTCGACGTGCCCGACCGGCACGGGCTTCAGGCCCGCGGGGGCGTGGCAGGTCACGCACGTCGGCAGCCGCCCCAGCGCGTGGCTGATCTCCGGCGGGCGCACGGCGTCGGCGCTGTGGCTGTCGTGGCAGCCGAGGCACGCCCCGCCGGCGAAGTGCTCCGCCGGATCCACCTGGGCGAACGCGGCCGGCTTCGCGGGGGACTGCTCATGGCAGACGACGCACAGGTCCGGGGTCGGCGTTGCCAGGCCCAGCGATCCGGCCGGCGCCTCGCGCGGAGCGGTGGCCGCATGCTGGGCCAGCGGTCCGTGGCAGCTCTCGCAGGTGACCGAGGCGTGTCGCTCGTTCTGCCATGGGGCGTATTCGGCTTGGTGGCAGCGCTGGCAGTCGACGGCGTCGGCGTAGCTCGGCGCCAGGGCCGCCCACGTGCGCGCGTTCTCCGCGGGGTGGAACCCGTACTCCCCGTACAGCCAGGGGACGATCACGGCCAGGGTGACTGCCAG
>JAZDPM010000136.1:0-2423 GCA_043797725.1 Chloroflexota bacterium | reverse complement strand
CCGCGAGGTCGCGGAGGGCGCGCTCGGCACCCGGGTCCAGGAGGTCCGAGACGAGGATGATCACCCCGCGCCCCGTCACCTGGGCCAGGGCATGCCGGCAGGCGGCCGCCAGGTCGGTGACCCCGGCCGCGGGTTGGATGGCGGACAGGTCTGCGAGGAGGCGAAAGGCCCGGCCGGAACCACGCAGGGCGGTCCGCCGACGCGCCGATCGCCCGCCCAGCGAGGCCAGGACCACGCGGTCCTGGGCCGCGAGCGCGATGTACCCCAGGGCTGCCGCCGCGCGCTTGGCGAAGACGAGCTTGTCCGGCGATCCGTGGGCCATCGACGCCGAGCCGTCGACGAGGAGGGTGACGGTGAGGTCCTCCTCCTCGATGAACAGCTTGACGAGGAGCTTCTCGAGTCGGGCGTAGACGTTCCAGTCCAGCTGGCGCAGGTCGTCGCCGAGGGTGTAGTCGCGGTAGTCGGCGAACTCCACCGACTGGCCGCGCTTCACGCTGCGCCGGCCGCCCTTCAGCCCTCCCCGGACCGGCCGCCTGACGAGGACCGCCAGGCGTTCAAGGCGGCGCAAAAAGTCCTCGTCGAACACGGTCGGATCGACGTCGGACGACAGGAACGCGGGACGGCTGCCGGTTGGGTGGGCCGCTCCGGCAGCGCTGGCGGCTTCCGGGGTGGAGCGCTCCATGTCGCTTGGTCGGCCGGCCGGCCTACTCGACGGCCGGCGGGGCGACGCTGTCGAGGATCGTGCGGACGATGGCGTCGGCGGTGATGCCTTCGGCCTCGCCCTCGAAGTTCAGGATCACCCGGTGCCGGAGAGCAGGCAGGGCGACGGCCCGGAGGTCGTCCACCGCGACGTTGAAGCGACCATCGAGCAGGGCCCGGACCTTGGCCCCGGCGACCAGCGCCTGGGCGCCGCGCGGCGATCCGCCGTAGCGGACGTACTCGCGGACGATCTCGGGGGCCCGCGGCTGGTCGGGATGCGTCGCGGCGAGAAGGGCGACGGCGTAGGCGGTCACGTGCGGCGCGATCGGCACGGCGCGCGCCAGCTGCTGCATGGCCAGCACCTCCTCGACGCCGGCGGCCACCGACGCGGCCGGTCGATCGGTCCCGGTCGTCCGCGCCAGGATGAGCGCCAGGTCGTCCTCGGTCGGGAACGGCACGTGGACCTTGAACATGAACCGGTCGAGCTGGGCCTCGGGGAGCGGGTAGGTTCCCTCCATCTCCAGTGGGTTCTGCGTCGCTAGCACGAAGAACGGCTCGTCGAGGCGATAGCGGTTCCGGGCCACCGTGACCTGGTGCTCCTGCATCGCCTCGAGAAGCGCCGACTGCGTCTTCGGGGTCGCCCGGTTGATCTCGTCGGCGAGGATCAGGTTGGCGAAGATCGGTCCCTGCTGGAAGCGGAAGACCCGGCTGCCGCCCTCCTCGACGAGGATGTTCGTCCCGGTGATGTCGGCCGGCATCAGGTCGGGCGTGAACTGGATGCGATTGAACGAGCAGGCGACGACGTCGGCGATCGTCCGGACGAGCAGTGTCTTGCCCAGGCCGGGGACGCCCTCGAGGAGGGCATGGCCGCCGGCGAGGAGACAGGTCATCGTCTGGCGGACCAGGTCCGCCTGGCCGACGATGACGCGGCCGACCTCGGCCTCGATCCCGCGGGCACGCTCGACGAACCGGTCGGCGTCCATGGGGGTGAACCCGGCCTCTGCTGTCGGCGCGGGGAGGGTGGGGGACTGGTCCATCAGTTCGTCTCCTGGCCGGTGGGGTCGAGGGCGCTGAAGTAGTCGCGGACGAGGTCCTTGACCGCGATCGGCACGTAGCTGCGGTCGAGGGTTGCCTGGGCGTAGCGGTAGAAGTCGGCGAAGACGTCCGAGTACGGGACGATCGCCGGATTGGCCGAGCCGGTCCCGGTGCCGGAGCCGGGCTGGACCTGGCCGCCGTCTCCACCCGTTCCGGCGACGTACGTCGGGTCCCCGGGGCGACCGACGCGATCGAAGGGGGCGTAGACGGAGCTCTGGTCGCCGGGCTCGCCGGCCGGGCGGTTGGGGTTCACGGGCCCGCTGGCGGTCCCGGAGCCGGTCCCGGTCCCCAGGTAGCGGGCGTTCGAGCCGCCGCCGCCGATCGAGCCCTGCCCCTGCCCCTGCCCCTGCCCCTGCCCCTGCCCCTGCCCCTGCCCCTGCCCTTGTCCCTGGCCCGGGTTGCCGGAGCTGCCCGGCTGCCCCTGCCCCTGCTGGCCCGAGTTGCCGGCGGTCTGTCCCCCGGGGCGTCCGGCGTCTCCGAGTCTGCGACGCGCGTCCTGGAGCTGCGATGCGGCCCCGGCCAGGTCGCGGTTCGTGGCGACGCGGTCCTCCGCACCCTTCAGCGCGTCGCCGAGCCGGCGCAGCGCGTCCGCGGCGGCGGCCCTGTCTCCGCGCGCGAGTGCGCTCGTG
>JAZDPM010000133.1:0-2010 GCA_043797725.1 Chloroflexota bacterium | reverse complement strand
GCGCGGCCCGGCTCGATCAGGGCCAGCTCCGCCCGCAGCGCCGCGACGAGAGCCCGGTCGCCGTCCGCCACCTGCTACGCGGTCCGGGCGATCCCGCCGCGCCGGCTGCCCGCCTCGCGCCCGAAGAGCCGGAGCAGGGCCAACGCCAGGAGCTCCGGATCGTGGTGGTGCGGGTTGGCAGGATCGACGACGTCGTCGAGGACCAGGCGCGGCCGGCGCGACGCGCCCATCGGCGGCCAGCGCAGCTTGACCGGGACCCCAAGCTCGGCGTCGGGGCCGGCAGCGAGATGGCTGTTCGCGAGGACGACGTCCAGGGCGTCGGCAACGCCGTGGGCAGCGAGCGCCTCCACGTGGTCGGCGAGGTCGTAGCCCTCCGTCTCGCCGGACTGGGTCGCCACGTTCGCCACGTAGACCCGGACGGCCGGCGTCGCGGCGAGGGCCGCCCGCAGCTCGGGGAGAAGGATGGTCGCCAGCAGGCTCGTGTACAGGCTGCCCGGACCCAGCACGACCAGGTCGGCCTCGGCGATCGCGCGGAGCGCGTCGCGGCTCGCGCGAACCTCGGCGGGCTCCAGCCAGACGCGTTCGATCCCGCGCATCCGCATGACCCGCGACTGGCCGGCCACCTGGGATCCGTCGCGCAGCCGGGCGTGCAGGGTGAGGGCCGTCCCGGAGGCGGGCACGACGCTCCCCCGCACGGCCAGGACCCGGTTCATCTCCCGCACCGCCGCCTCGAAGTCTCCGCCGCCGATGGCGTTCATGGCGGTGATGAGGAGGTTCCCGACGGCGTGCCCGGAGAGGCTCCCCTCGTCCGTGCCGAAACGGTACTGGAGCAGCTCCCCCATCGCCGGCTCGGTCTCCGCGAGCGCCACCAGGCAGTTCCGGATGTCGCCGACCGCCGGGATCCCCAGCTGTTCGCGCAGGCGCCCCGTGGAACCGCCGTCGTCGGCGACCGAGACGATCGCCGTCAGGTTGGCCGTATGCACCTTGAGGCCGCGGAGGAGCGCCGAGAGCCCGGTCCCTCCGCCGATCGCCACGACGCGGGGGCCGCGGGCGAGGAGGCGGCGCCGGTAGACGAGGTCCACCAGCGGCTCCTCGGTGCTCTCGGTGAACGGCCCCAGGAGGGCCCGGATGACGCGGTACGAGCCATACCCGAAGAGGAAGACGCCGGCACCAAGGAGGACGCCGGCTCGGACCCAGTAGGGCAGGAACTGGAGGGTCAGGACGAAGATGACCGCCTGGAGGGGGCCCTCCACGTCCACCTCGCGGTAGAGCTGGCGGAAGGCGAGGGCCACGGCCAGGGCCAGCCCCGTCAGCCCCAGGAACGCCACGGCGAGCCAGCGCTTCACCCCGATCCCGGGGCGCAGCCAGCGCCGGAGGTTCATCGCGTCACCGCCGCTCCAGCTCGCGGTGGAAGACGCTGACGGGCCCGTAGTCGTGCTCGGTGAGCCACGCGCCCAGCTCCTCCGCGAGGGCGATCGACCGGTGGTAGCCGCCCGTGCAGCCGATCGCGATCGTGAGGCGCGTCTTGCCCTCGGCGACGTAGGCCGGGATGGTCAGGGTCAGCAGCTCCTGCACCACGGCGACGAAGCGGCGGGCGAGCGGCTGGTCCAGGACGTAGGTCCGCACCACGTCGGTCAGGCCGGAGAGGCGGCGCAGCTCCGGCACGTAGTAAGGGTTCAGGAGGAACCGGACGTCGAAGACGAGATCGGCCTCCAGGGGGATCCCGAACTTGTAGCCGAAGCTGACGAGCTGGATGGAGAGCTGGTCCGGCTCCACGACGTGCCAGAGCTGGGAGAAGATCAGCTCGCGCAGCTCGCGCAGCGACAGCTCGGACGTGTCGAGGACGACGTCCGCCTCCCCGCGGATCGATTCGAGGATCCGGCGCTCCTCCGCGATCGCCACGGCGATCCCGTCGGATCCGGCCAGCGGGTGCCGGTGGCGGGTCTCCGAGTAGCGCCGGACCAGGACCTCGTCGCGCGCGTCCAGGAAGAAGACCTGGGGCCGGATGCC
>JAZDPM010000120.1:0-8796 GCA_043797725.1 Chloroflexota bacterium | reverse complement strand
CCGCGGCGCCGGCGACGACCGCCCGCTCCCGGCGCTAGCCGTCCGCCTCGAGAAGCGGATCCCGACGGCCGCGGGCCTGGCGGGCGGCTCGTCCGACGCGGTCGCCGCCCTCGACGGGGCGCTGGAGGCGTGGGGCGTCGGGGACCTCCTCGATCCGGAGGCGAGGGCGGTTGTCGCGGCATCGCTCGGCTCGGACTGCCCGTTCTTCCTGGCCGGCGGCTGGGCGGCCGTCGAGGGACGCGGGGAGCTGGTGCGGCCGCTGCCGCCGCCCCGCGGGGATGCGCTCGGCGTCGTCCTGGTGACGCCAGCCGTCGCCGTCTCGACGGCGGCGGTCTTCGAGCGCTGTACCGGGGGCGGGCGACCGCCGCGCGGCGCCGCCCTCGCGTCCTCCACGCACCTCGCCGGGGAGCTGCAGGCCGGGCTCTCCGCCGCGCGCCTCCTGGAGCGTGCGGGCCTCCTGGCGGTCGCCAACGACCTTGCTCTCGCAACGGCCGACCTCGTCCCCGGTCTGGTCCCGGCCCGCCGGGCCCTCTCCCGGCTCCTGGAGCGACCGGTGGGCCAGTCGGGATCCGGCCCCACGCTGTGGGCCCTCTCGCCGTCGAAGGCCGACGCGCTGGGCGACGCCGTGATCGTCCGCGCCGCGCTGGCCGACGGGCTGCTCTCCCTGCCGGGGGAGAGGCCCGCGTTCGTGGCCGCGGCCGCGCTGGCCGGCGGGCCCCCGACCATGCCATCCTGAGCACCCCGAAGGAGATCGCCATGCCCCGCACGCCCGTCGCCACCCCGCATGCGCCCGCCGCCATCGGCCCCTACAGCCAGGCCGTGACCGCCGCCGGCTTCCTGTTCTGCTCCGGCCAGCTGGGGCTCGATCCGGCCACCGGCGACTTCGCCGGGCCCGACGTCGAGACCCAGGCCGAACGGGCCATGACCAACCTGCGCAACGTTCTTGATGCCGTCGGCTGCACGTTCGCCGACGTCGTGAAGACGACCGTCTTTCTCGCCGACATGGCCGACTTCGCGGCCGTCAACGCCGTCTACGGCCGCTTCGTGACCGACCCGCCGCCGGCCCGCTCCACGGTCCAGGTCGCGGCACTCCCGAAGGGAGGCCGGGTGGAGATCGAGGCGATCGCCTGCCTGCGCGTCTAGAGAAGCCGTTCACAGGGCCGGGCCCCTCGGTTGACGAACCGGCGCGCCCGCCCCTACGATCCCGGAACCAGATGACACCCGATCCAGCCACGCCGGCCGGCAGGCGCCCGGACCCGGAGCCCGCCGTGCTCCCGCGGCGCGCCGCCCGCCCCGCGCTCCGATGAGCCGCCCTATCGCCGTCGTGCTCGCCGGCGGGCTCGGCACGCGCATGAAGTCCGGCATCCCGAAGCTCCTGCATCCCCTGTGCGGGCGCCCCATGCTCGCCTACGTGCTCGACGCGGCCCGGGCGGCGACAGGGTCGGATCCGGTGGTGGTCATCTCGCCCGCGACGACGGCGCTCCGCGATGCCTTCCCGACGGGGGTCTCCTTCGCCCTGCAGCGACGGCCCGACGGTACCGGCGACGCGCTGCGAGCCGGCCTCGGCGCCGTCCCGGCGGACGCCGACGAGGTCGTCGTGCTCAACGGGGACGTCCCGCTCGTCGAGGGGGAGGTCGTGACCGGCGTCCTGGAGCGGCGACGCCGGGCCGGCGCGGCCCTCGCCCTCGTCTCCTTCGACGCCTGGGAGCCGGGCCGGCTTGGCCGCGTCCTCCGGGACGCCGACGGCGAGCGCGTGACCCGCATCGTCGAGGTGAAGGACGCGACGCCCGACGAGATGGTCATCAGCGAGGTCAACGCGGGGTTCTATGCCTTCGACGCGGCGTGGCTGCGCGGCGCGATCGGGCGTCTCACACCGTCGCCCGCGACCGGGGAGCTCTACCTCACCCAGCTCGTCGACCTGGCGAACGCCGACGGCCGGGCTGTCGTTGCCTTCGAGGCGCCCGACGACGGGACGCTCGACGGGATCAACGACCGCGCCCAGCTGGCCGAGGCGACGGCGATGCTGCGCGAGCGGATCAACCTGGCCTGGCTCGCGGCCGGGGTCACGATGCTCGACCCGGCCACCGCCTACGTCGACGCCGAGGTGGAGCTGGCCCCCGACGTGACCCTTGAGGCCAACGTGATCCTGCGTGGGCGGACCCGGGTGGGGGAGGGGACTGTCATCGGTGCCGCAAGCCAGCTGGTGGACTCCGTCGTCGGGCCGCGCTGCCGCGTGTGGGCAAGCATCCTGGAGCACGCAACGGTGGAGGAGGGGGCCACGATCGGGCCCTTCAGCCACCTGCGCCCGGGGAGCTCCATCGGGCCCGGCGCCGAGCTCGGCAACTTCGCCGAGGTGAAGAACAGCCGCCTCGAGGCCGGGGTGAAGCAGCACCACGTGAGCTACCTCGGCGACGCCCACGTGGGCGAGGGGACGAACGTCGGGGCGGGGACGATCACGGCCAACTACGACGGCGTCCGCAAGCACCACACAGAGATCGGGAAGGGTGTCTTCCTGGGGGTCGACACGATGCTTCGGGCCCCGATCACGCTCGGCGACGGCGCGCGGACCGGCGCGGGCGCCGTGGTCACGAAGGACGTCCCGCCGGGCAAGCTCGCCGTGGGCGTCCCGGCCCGCCTGCGCGACCCGCGCCCGCCGACTCCGGCCCCGACGCCCGGCTCCGGCGTCCCCCCCGGCGATAGCTCCGCCGACCCGGCCGCCGACCCCTCACCTCGTGGCGAGGGAGCCTCCTGATCGTATGGGCTCCCTCACCGAGATCCTGATCGTCGTCGGGCTCACCCTGCTGGCCGGCATCTTCGTAGCCGCCGAGATCGCCCTCGTCTCGCTGCGCCGCAGCCGCGTCGCCCAGCTCGTCGACGAGAACCGCAGGGGCGCCGCCCGCGTCCGCCGCCTGATAGCCGACCCGGCGCGGTTCCTGGCGGTCATCCAGATCGCGATCACGTTCATCGGCTTCCTCTCGGCTGCGGTCGCCGCCGTCTCCCCGACGAAGGGGCTGGCCGAGCTCATCGCGCGGGTCGAGTGGCTGAAGGGGAGCGCCGAGGCGATCGCCCTGGTGATCGTCACGGTCCTCGTGGCGCTCTTCTCGATCGTCGTCGGCGAGCTCGTCCCCAAGGCGCTTGCCCTGGCCTACCCGGACCGCACGGCGCTCCTCCTGGCCGGGCCGGTCGACCTGCTCGGCCGCCTCCTGGCCCCGGTGGTTGCGATCCTGACGGGGCTGACCCGGATGATCGTGCGCCCGTTCGGCGCCGACGTGACGAAGGAGACCCAGATCACGGCCGAAGAGCTCAAGCTCATCGTGGAGCGCGGCGGCGAGGAGGGGATCCTGGAGGCCGAGGAGGAGCAGATGATCCACGCGGTCATCGAGCTCGGCGACCGCCGCGTCCACGAGGTCATGGTCCCGCGGATCGACATCGTCGGCCTCGATGCCGAGGTGGGCCTCGAGGCCGCGGTCAACCGGATCATCGAGGAGGGCCACAGCCGTCTCCCGGTCTGGGAGGGCTCGGTCGACCACGTGCTGGGGATCCTCTACGCGAAGGACCTCCTGCCGATCCTGCGGGCGGACTCCGGCGAGCGGCCCACCGTCAGGTCGCTCCTGCGGCCGCCCGTCTTCGTTCCCGAGTCGATGTCGATCGATGACCTCCTCCACGAGTTCCAGCGTCGGAAGGTCCACCTCGCGATCGTCGGCGACGAGTACGGCGGCACGGCCGGTCTGGTCACGATCGAGGACCTCCTGGAAGAGATCGTCGGCGAGATCCAGGACGAGTACGACGAGGAGGAGGAGATGGTCGTCCGCCTCGACGACGACAGCGTCCGCATGGATGGACGCGCCTCCGTGGACGAGATCGGGGACACCTGGGAGGAGCTCGACCTCGAGGAGCTCCTGGAGGACCACGACGAGTACGACACGATCGGGGGCCTCGTCTTCCACCGGATCGGTGGCGTCCCGAAGCCGGGCGACGTGGTGGAGCTGAAGGGCGTCACGATCACGGTCGAATCGACCGACGGTCGGCGGGTCTCCAAGGTGCTGGTCACGCGCAGCCGGGCCGGCGGCGACGAGAGGGACGACGCCGACCGCTAGATGCAGGGCCGGCCACCGTCATCGGCGGCTGCCTGTCCGACCCGCCCGTCTCGCTGACCATCGCACCCTGGGGGCTCGGCCGCCACCTCCGTCCCGTTCAACAAGCAGGTTGCCATGAGGGATGCGGCGCCAGTCCGGGTGGCGGCGCCCTTAGCCCACGTCGAAGCGCCAGCGCGTGGCGTCGGCCGGGAAGTCCGTCCAGCCGAAGACGACCCGTGGCGTGACGACCCAGATGCCGCCCGCCGGATCGGACCAGTGGGCCGGCTCCATGGGGTAAGCCCGCGGCGGCGCGGCGTACTTCGCGAAGGCGGCGACAAGCGCGTCGGCGAGCGCGGGCGCGACGCCGAGGTGGCGCTCGGCGATCCCCTCGACCACCACCGCGCCGTCGACCGGCAGGTCGATCCCGACCGAGATCGCGGACTGCAGGGCGAGGTTGCGCGCCCGTCTCGTGCCCGCCCCGCCCTCGAACCAGAGCCGGCCGGCGTGCCAGGCCGCCCAGACGGGCATCAGGTGCGGCCGCCCGTCGGGGCGGGCGGTGGAGACCCAGTAGATCTCCGCGGCCGCCAGCCGCTCCTCGGCCCACGACCACGGCAACGTGCCCGCGAGGTCGTCGGGGATGCCGTAACCCGGAACCGACGGCCGCTCCACCCGCGGCGTGGGGAGCGAGGGGAGGGGATCGGGGACCGGGCCGGGCGCCACGGCGGCTGCTCCGGACATCGCATCGGCTTCTCCGGGCCCGCCCGGGCGCACGCCGGGCGGCTCACCGGGGGACACGCCCGTCACGCGGAGATGACGCTCCGCATGATCTGCTCGAGCTTTGCGCGCGCCTCCGGCTGGACGACGCCGGCGGCGTCGAGCTGGGCGATCGCCTCGTCGCGCCAGCGCCGCGCTTCCGCCCGCGTGTAGTCCTGGGCGCCCGCCCGCTCGAGGATCGCCATCGCCTCGGCGATCTCGGCAGCGCCCGGGTCGCGGTGGGCGTAGACGGCCCCGAGGCAGGCCCGGTCGGCGGGCTTCGCGTGCTCCAGGGCGTAGATGACGGGGAGCGTCTTCTTGTGCTTGGCGATGTCCGTGGGCTCCTTGCCCGTGGCCTGCTCCCGGCCCCAGATGCCCAGCACGTCGTCGTTGAGCTGGAACGCGAGGCCCAGGGCCCAGCCGAACTTCCGGTAGCTGGTGATGACCGCCTCATCGTCGGTGGCGAGGAGCGCCCCGGCCTCGATGCTCGCGGAGATGAGGGCGGCGGTTTTGCGCCCGATCATGTCGTAGTAGAGGTCGACGGTCATCGTGATGTCGTGCTCGGCGGTCCAGATGTCGATGTACTGGCCCTCGCAGAGCGCGAGGCAGGTCTCGTCGAAGAGACGCATCAGGCGGAGGACCTTTGCATCGGAAAAGCCCAGCTCGGTGAGCCGGTAGAGCGCGATGCGCGACAGAACGAAGACGGCGTCGCCGGTGTTGATCGCCTGGGGGATGCCGTGGAGGGTCCAGAGCGTGGGCCGATGGCGCCGCTCGCGGTCGCCGTCCTCGATGTCGTCGTGGATGAGGCTGAAGTTGTGGCCCAGCTCGACCGCGGCGGCGCCCGGCAGGGCCGGGGCGTACTCGCCCGTGATGGAGGCATAGGCGAGGAGGCCCAGGAGCGGCCGCATCCGCTTCCCCGACGAGCCGGAGCCGTCGAGGCCGAGGTGATAGCGGACCATCTCGTACATGCCGTGGGTCGACGGATCGCGGTCGACCACGAGGCGCAGGATCTCGTCCTCGACGTCGGCGATCAGCGTGGGCAGGTCGAAGTCCAGGGGAGCGGGCACGGGCACGGAAACGATGATAGCCCGCCCGGGCGACACGGCGGAAGCCGCCCCGGGCGCGGCCCGGCCGCGGCCCGGGTGATAGGGTGCAGGAGTGCCCGACCGACGCCTCTACGTGACGGACGCCATCGTCCTCTCCCGCTTCGACTACGGCGAGGCGGACCGGATCCTCACGCTCCTCACCCCGGGGCTTGGCAAGATCAAGGCGATCGCGAAGGGAATCCGCCGGCCCACGAGCCGGATCGGGGGGTCGCTGGAACCCCTCGCCGAGCTGCGCCTCCAGCTCGCGAAGGGGCGCACCTTCGACGTCGTCACCCAGGTCACGATGCAGCACGCCTGGCTGGGCCTCCACGACCGGCTGGAGGTGACCGCGACCGCCTGGTACTGCGGGGAGCTGCTGGACCGCTCGCTGGAGGAGCGCCACCCGGCCGAGCCGCTCTACCTGCTCCTCCGCCGGGCGTACGAGCTGCTCGACGCGGCGATGGCGCCGGCCCGAGTCGCCCGCTGGTTCGAGATGCGCCTCTGCGACGAGATGGGCGTGCGACCGGAGGTCGACCGCTGCGTGGAGTGCGACCGGCTGCTCGAGGCGGGCGATGAGGTCCGCTGGATCCCGCGCCTCGGCGGGGTCCTCTGCGGGCGCCATGGCGGACCGTCGATGGCGGCAGCAGGGCTCTCCACGGACGCGCTCAGGGTGCTGAAGGCATACCAGCGGATGGACGTGGGGGCGCTGGCCGCGCTTCGGCTCCCGGGGGCCGCCGAGGCGGAGGTGGAGCGCGTGATGGGCGAGTTCGTGCGCCACGTGATGGAGCGCGACACGCGGTCGCGCAGGTTCCTCGAGGAGGTCAAGGCGGGCTACGACGGCGGGCGAGGCTCATCGACGGCGGCCCCGGAGCCCCGAACCCTCCCCGGCTGACCCTTCGACTCGCGGATCACTCCGCCGCTTCCTGCTACGATCCGCCGCGAACCCCCTCCCGCCCGGGCCTGCCACACTCGGGCCAACCGTGGAGCTGCATCCCGTGACCGATCCCCAGCCCGATCCGAACGCCGTTGCGCCGTCCGTGCGCGACCTCGACACGATCGTCAGCCTCAGCAAGCGCCGCGGCTTCATCTTCCCGTCGTCCGAGATCTACGGCGGCATCAATGCCGTCTGGGACTACGGGCCCCTGGGCGTCGAACTCAAGAACAACGTGAAGCGCGCCTGGTGGCGGTCCATGGTCCAGTCGCGCGACGACATTGTCGGGCTCGACTCCGGGATCCTGATGCACCCCCAGATCTGGGTCACGTCGGGTCACGTCGCGGAGTTCAACGACCCGATGGTCGAGTGCGCGACCTGCAAGCGGCGCTACCGGGTCGACGAGTTCGCGGGCGCCGAGGACCTCGGGCCGGCCGAGCTCCTGGACCCGGAGATCGTGGCCCGCCTGGGGCTGGTCTGCCCGAACGACGGGGGCCCGCTGGGCGCGCCGCGCCGCTTCAACCTCATGCTCAAGACGTTCCTCGGCCCGGTCGAGGACGAGGCCGCGATCGTCTACCTGCGCCCCGAAACGGCCCAGGGCATCTACGTCAACTTCAAGAACGTCCGCGAGGCCGCTCGCAAGAAGATCCCCTTCGGCATCGCCCAGGTGGGCAAGGCGTTCCGCAACGAGATCAGCCCCGGCAACTTCGTCTTCCGGATGCGCGAGTTCGAGCAGATGGAGATGCAGTACTTCGTCCGCCCGGAGATGGCCGCCGCCCACTTCGAGGACTGGCTGCCCCGGCGCAGGGCCTGGTACGAGGCCTACGGCGTGGCTCCCGAGCGGCTTCGCTTCCGGGAGCACCGGCCCGACGAGCTGGCCCATTACGCGAAGAAGGCCGTGGACGTCGAGTACCGCTTCCCGTTCGGCTGGAAGGAGCTCGAGGGGATTCACAACCGGGGCGACTGGGACCTCGGCCGCCACGCGAAGGCGACGGGTGAGAACCTCGAGTACTTCGACCCGGCGACCGAGGAGCACTTCATCCCCTGGATCATCGAGACCTCGGCCGGCGGTGACCGGGCGGCCTTCACCTTTCTCATCGACGCCTACCGGGAGGAGGAGGTCCGCGGCGAGAAGCGGGTCGTCCTGGGCCTCCACAGCGACCTCGCGCCGTACAAGGTCGCCGTCCTGCCGCTCCTCAAGAAGCGCCCCGAGATCGTGGAGATGTGCCACCGCATCAAGGACGACCTCAAGCGCCACACCATGGCGGTCTACGACGACACGGCGGCGATCGGGAAGCTCTACCGGCGCCAGGACGAGATCGGGACGCCGTGGTGCGTCACCGTCGACGTGGACTCGCTCGAGGACGGCCAGGTCACGGTTCGCGACCGCGACTCCATGACCCAGGAGCGGATCGGCGCCGACCAGGTGACGCGCCACATCACCGACAAGCTGGACGCGGCCCGCCCGTACGGGCTGTAGGCGACCTGCTCCGCGGTGGAGCGGAGTGCGTCTACTCCGCCGCGTTCGCGGCGGGCTCGCCCGAGGCCACCTCGGCCGGGGGTGGGTACTCGCCCCGGAGCCAGGCGTCGATCGCATGGGCAGAGCGCTTGCCATCGCCCATGGCCAGGATGACCGTCGCCGCACCGCGCACGATGTCACCGCCGGCGAACACGCCGGGGACCGAGGTCATCCCGTGCTCGTCGGTGACGATGTAGCCCCAGGGGTTGATCTCGAGATCGGGCTCGGATGCGGTGAGGAGCGGGTTCGACCGCGTGCCGATGGCGACGACGACCATCTCGCATTCGATCTCGAACTCGGAGCCCGCGATCGGCATCGGCCGGCGCCGGCCGGACGCGTCGGGCTCGCCCAGCTCCATCCGGATGCTGCGGATGCCGGTCACCCAGCGATTCTCGTCGCCGAGGACCTCGACGGGCGCGACCTGGAAGTCGA
>JAZDPM010000117.1:0-10396 GCA_043797725.1 Chloroflexota bacterium | reverse complement strand
GGCGTGGGTGGCAATGGTGCGGGCCGCCACGTGGATCACGGCCGGCGTCAGCTCGCCGGCGATCTTGAACATGTTGGGGATCATGAGGAGGAGGCCCTGCGACGCGGTGAACGTCGTCGCCAGGGCGCCCTTCTGGAGCGCCCCGTGCATGGCGCCGGCCGCGCCGCCCTCGGACTGCATCTCGACGACGTCCGGGACGGCGCCCCAGAGGTTCGGCAGCCCGGCAGCCGCCCAGTCGTCGGCGTGCTCCGCCATCGGCGAGGCGGGCGTGATCGGGAAGATCGAGATGACCTCGCTCAGCGCGTAGGCGACGCGCGCGGCGGCCTCGTTGCCGTCCATGCACGCGACTTCCCGGGGCCGGCCCCCGGCCTCCTCTGGGCGAGGGGCGGCGTCGGGGTTGGCGACGGGCCGCTCCGGCGGCGTGAGCAGGGTCATGCGGGACCTCCGAGGGCAAGGAGACGGCTCGCGAGCGTGCCGCCTTCGACATGCTTGAGGATCGTGGCGCCGATCCCGGCGTCGCGGGCGCGCCGGGCCTCGTCGGCGCCGAGGTAGGCCTCGAGGACCACGATCCGGGTGCGGGGCACGACGCCGTCGAGGGCCTCCGCGACGGCCCGCCAGCCCCCGCGAAGGGCCCCGTCCACCAGGACGAGGTCCGGATCGCAGGTGCGTGCCGCGAGCGCGGCCGAGCGGGCGGAGCGAACCTCGCCGACGACAACGAAGCCATGACGACCAAGGTGCGCGGCGAGAGCATCGCTGGCGGCCAGGTGGTCGCTGACGATGAGCAGGCGGCGAACCGTGGCGGGACGCGAACGGAACATGCTGCAAGAGTCCCCCGCGCGTCCCCACATCGGACCCCCGCTCCGTCCCGAAACCTAGGGCCGTTCGGCCCTGCCACTGGTCGTGAACGCGGGCGACACTTCGGCGCGTGGTGGACGTCGCAGGGGACGCGCGGCGTCCACCACTACGCGTCTTCCGACAGCCGAATCGGCGCCCTGTGGGCGGCGCCCTACAGGTAGTGTGTCTTGCGCGCGTGGGCGGTCAGCTCGTCACGGAAGTCCGGGTGGGCGATCGCGATGAGCTCGCGGGCCCGCTCCCGGATCGACTTCCCGTGGAGCTCGGCGATACCCCACTCCGTGACCACCGTGCGGACGTGGGCGCGGGTCGTCACGACGCCCGAGCCCTCCGCGAGGAACGGCGTGATCCGCGAGATCCGGCCGTCGGCGGCCGTGGACGGCAGGGCGATGATCGCGCGACCCTCGGGCGCGAGGGCCGCGCCGCGAATGAAGTCCATCTGGCCGCCGACCCCGCTGTAGAGATGCCAGCCGATCGAGTCGGCGCACACCTGGCCGGTCAGGTCGATGGCGATCGCCGAGTTGATCGCCGTCATCCGGCGGAAGCTGCGGATGACGTGCGTGTCGTTGGTGAAGTCGCAGGCGCGCATCTCGACCATCGGGTTGTCGTGGGCGAACCGGTAGAGGTGCTCCGTCCCCATCATGAACGTGCACACGATCCTACCCCGGTTGCGCTCCTTGGCCAGCCCGGTGACGACACCCGCCTCCACGAGCTCGACGACGGAGTCGGTCAGCATCTCGGTGTGGATCCCGAGATCCTTCTTGTCACGGAGGAAGGACGCCACTGCGCTGGGAATTGCCCCGATCCCCATCTGGAGCGTGGCGCCGTCCGGTACGAGGTCGGCCACCAACTCGCCGATCCGGCGTTCCACCTCGCCGGTCTCGGCGCCGCGGTAGATGTACGGCGGGATCTCCACCTCGACGCCGTAGTCGATGTCGTCGACGTGGATGAAGCTCTCGCCGAGGGTGCGCGGCATCGCCGTGTTGATCTGCGCGATCACGATCCCGGCCGCGTGGACGGCCGCCTGCATGCCCTCCACGGACGTGCCCAGCGAGCAGTAGCCGTGCGCATCCGGCGGTGAGACGTTGCAGAGGACCGCGTCGAGGGGGAGCAACCCTGTGGATATGAGGCTCGGCACGTCCGAGAGGAAGACGGGGATGAACTCCGCCCGCCCCTCGTTGACCGCCTTGCGGGCGTTGGGCCCGATGAAGAGCGCGCGATGGCGGAAGTGGGGTGCCATCTCCGGCGCCAGGTGTGGGCCCGGGCCCTCGGTATGGAGATGCACCATGCTCACGTTGTGGAGCTGCGGGGCGCGGTCGACGAGAGCGTCGAGGAGCGCGGACGGCGCGGCCGCGGCGCACTGGACGTAGACCTGGTCGCCGGACCGGATGTCGGCGACTGCCTCTTCGGCGCTGACGATCTTCATTCCCGCAGTCTAGGAATGACCCGCGGCAGCACGGACCGGCCGTCCGGACCCCTCGCGGCCGCCGTTCGGCACCGAAGCGACCTGCCGGCCGCGGCCTACGTCCCGGAGCCGGGAAGGCGGTGCTTGGCGACGAAGGCCGCGGCCTGGGCGCGGCGCTGGAGGTTCAGCTTCGAGAGGATGGAGCTGACGTAGTTCTTGACCGTTTTGTCGGAGAGGAAGACCTCCGAGGCGATCTCCTTGTTCGTCTTCCCCTCGGCGACGAGCTGGAGGATCTTCTGCTCCTGGGCGGTCAGCTGGGCCAGCTCGTCCGTGTAGGTCCCGGACGCGATCCGCCGGACGCGCTCCAGCACCTTCTCCGTGACGGCCGGGTCCAGGAGCGACTCGCCGCGGCCGACGGCCTCGAGGGCAGCGATGAGGTCCCGCGAGCGGATCTGCTTCAGGAGGTAGCCCGACGCCCCCGCGATGATCGCCGAGAGGACGGCCTCCTCGTCCGGGTAGCTCGTGAGCATGATGACCCGGGTCCCGGGGAGCTCGGAGCGGATCTCCCGGCAGGCCTCGATCCCGGAGCCATCCGGCAGGCGGACGTCCATCACCACGATGTCCGGGTGGTGGCGGCGGGCTCCGTCGATCGCCTCCTCGACGGTAGCGGCTTCGGCGACCACCTGGAAGCGCTCCCGCCGCTCGAGGAGCGAGACCAGGCCCTGGCGAACGACTTCGTGATCGTCGACGACGAGCAGGCGGAGGGGACGCGGCTCGGGCTGCTCCGACATGTCGTGCTTACTACCTCCGTGATCGCGCGAACCGCCCGGCCATCCTGCGTCGTGCCGTTCAGGCGTCCGGCGGGCCGGCGGCGAGCTCGTCGTCGTCCGCGGTCCGGGCGCCGGGCACTCGGACGATGATACGCGTCCCGGCCCCCGCATGGCTGTCGATCAGGAGCGTGGCGCCGATGGAGATCGCGCGCGTACGCATGTTCCGCAGGCCCTGGTGCCCGATGCCGCGCGGCGCGGCGGGGTCGAACCCGGTGCCGTTGTCGGCGACGACGATCTCGACGCCGGCGATCTCCGGGTCCGGCTCGACGGTGATCTCGGCGCGCGTGGCCCGGGCGTGGCGGGCGATGTTGCCGAGCGCCTCCCGCGCGATCGCGAGCAGCTCCACCGTCCGGTCCGGCCCGATTACGGGGGTCGTCACGGTGGGCCCGGCCCGCAGCTCCACGTCGATCATCGTGTTGACCCGGAACTCGTCGGCAAGGGCCGCCAGGCCCTCCACGACGTCGACGCCGTCGAGGAGCGCGGGCCGCAGGCCGAAGATGAAGTTGCGGATGTCGCGGATGGTCTGGTCCAGGTTGTCGATTGCGCGCTCCACTCGGCGCTGGGCCTCGTCGGGCTCGCTGTCCATCATCTCGGGCACGTCGTCAAGGGAGAGGCCCACGGCGTAGATCGCCTGGATCACGCCGTCGTGGAGATCCTTGCCGATCCGCTCGCGCTCCTCGACGATCGCCAGCCGCTGCACCTGTTCGTGGAGCCGGGCGTTCTCCATCGCGATCCCGGCGTGGCGCGCAAACGTCTCGATCTCCCGCTCGTCCTCGGCGGTGAACCCACCCGGCTTCTCCGTGAGGTAGAGATTCCCGATGGTCCGCCCGCGGATGACGACCGGGACGCCCAGGAACGAGCGCATCTCGGGATGGTTCGGCGGGAAGCCCACGCGGCGCGGATCGGTCATCAGGTCGTCGAGCCGGATCGTCCGGTTCTCCCGGATCATCACCCCCAGGAGCCCGTGCCCGCGCGGCGGCGCGCCGATCCGGGCGCGATCCGGACGGTTGATCCCGCTCGTGATGAACTGCTCGATGGCGCCGGCCTGGTCCTGGACGCCGAGCGCGGCGTAGCGGGCCCCGGTCAGGCCGCGGACCCGGTCGACGATCACCTGGAGGACGCGGTCCACGGCCAGGACGCCGGCCATGGCCCGGATCGCCTCGTCGAGCGCCGCGAGCCGGCGCCCGGCGCGGGCAGCCTCTCCGCGGTCGCGGGCCCGCGCGACGGCCAGCTCCACCAGGCGCACCGCATCCGGCGCATGACGTTTCGGGCCGTCGAGCCAGAGGGTCCCCACGACGTCCCGGGCCCGATCGGGGCTCGTCGCACCGGTCGCCCCGTGGACCGGCGCGGCGACGACCGAGCTGTGGCCGGTGCGGCCGGGACGGCGGTTCAGGGTCCCCCACCCGGCCGCGGTCAGCTCCGGGGGCTCCACCGCCGCCTCCAGGTAGGCGCCGGTCGCGCCGCAGGCGCTCGCCAGTGCCTCGAGGCCGTCGACCAGGAGTCGCCGGGGGCGCGCGGGTTCCGCAGCCCACTCCTCGAGAGCCGCAAGGGCGGCTATCAACCCCGCGAGATCGGCCTGCGAGCGGGACGCGACGGTCATCGGATCGAGCGTAGCAGGGGCGCCGTGCGCGCGCACCGGCGGCGGAGCCATCGCTGCCCGATGCGCACGTGCGTGCATCCGGCCCGTCGGCACTACCGCAAGGGGCCGAATGTCATGCCGCGCTGGGGGCGGAAGCCGTACCATCCGAGGCCATGATGTTCCAGTCCCATCACCACGCCGGCGACCAGGTCGGCCGCGGGCTGCTCGGCCCCTTCATCATCGAGCCGAAGAAGCCGACGGTGACACACGACCGCACGGCGCTCATGGTCGTGCCCGGGAAGAAGCACAGCGACGCCATCCACGAAGCCCTCGGGATCGCGTAGGAAGGGAGCATCCGGGCGCCCGCGCCCGGGACCATCGCCATGGCGCGCATCGAGACAATCCTCCTGGCCACCGACGCCTCGACCGCGTCGCAGGCCGCCGAGAACGAGGCGATCGACCTCGCCGCCCGGCTCGGCGGTCGGCTGCTGGTGCTTTCGGTGATCTCGGGCTCGCCGTCCATACGGACATCGCGGGAGCTCGCCGTCGAGGCGATCGTGCAGCGTGCCCGTGCCGGCGGAGCATCGGCCACCGGCTTGACCTGGGCTGGGGACGCCGGGGAATCGATCGTGGAGGCCTCCGAGTCGGAGGCGGCCGACCTGATCGTGGTCGGTACGCACGAGCGGGGCACGGTCGGGCGGCTCTTCCTGGGGAGCGTCTCCGACCACGTCGTGCGCCACGCCCGCTGCCCGGTCATGGTCGTTCGCCCCACCCGGGACCTCGGCGGGACCTGACGCCGCCCCGCCGGCGCGCCACGGGCCTACTTGGCGTACATGCCCTCGGGGTCGAGCTCGTCGCGGATCAGGCGCATCTCATCGGGCGTGGGCGCCGGGGTGACGGCCAGCGCCGGGGAGACCCTCGGCGTCCAGCCGATCGTCGCCCGCACCTCGTCGAGGGTGGCACCCGGGTGCAGGGAGTCGAGGCGCATCTCGCCGTCCTCGTCGAAGTGCCAGATCGCGAGGTCGGTCACGACGACGGACGGCCCCCGCCCCAGCCAGCCCTGCTCGCGGCGGATCCGGTCCGCCTTCTCGGCGCCGCCGAGGTTGCCCGGCGAGGTCCGGAAGTCGATCCGCTCCACGAACGAGCGGGCGGACTGGCGCATGATCACGAAGATCTGGCGGGCGTTGATCGCAATCTCGCACGCCCCGCCGGACCCCGGCAGACGCGTCTTCGGGGTCGCATAGTCGCCGATCACGGTCGTGTTGATGTTCCCGAAGCGGTCGATCTGGGCCGCCCCCAGGAATCCGACGTCGATGAGCCCTCCCTGGAGGTAGTAGGCGAACAGCTCCCACATGCTCACGACGGCGGTGGCGCCGGTGACGATGGTGGGGTCGCCGATGGAGAGCGGGAGGCGGGCCGGCTGGGCCCCGAAGACACCCGCCTCGTAGACCAGCTCCATGTCGGGGGCCACGGTCCGCTTGGCCAGGTTGACGGCGATGTTCGGGAGCCCGACCCCGACGAAGCAGACGCGCTGGCCGGCCAGCTCGCGGGCGGCGGCCACGATCATCATCTCGGACTTGGAGAACGCCGGCGCTTCGGCTCCGGGCGCGCCGGCCCGCGGCTCGGTCATCAGCGGTACTCCCCGTAGTCGACGACGCCGGAGAGCGCCGGGCCCGACGGACGGAGGGACGCGAGCCGCTCGGTCCCGAGCTTCTCCAGGTAGGCGGCCCGACCGTCGAGGCCGTGGACCCAGGCCTGGAGCCAGGCATCCGTGGCCTGTGCATCGCGGCTGATGGGGTCCCAGTCGCGGTAGAAGCGGTTGTCGCGGTCATAGTGGCCCTGGACGTAGGACGGGTGGGCGCCCCACGGCTCGACGACCACCGCGTCGACGACGATCCCCGGGACGATGGTCCGGTTGGGGTCCGCCCGGATCACGGCCTCGTCGACGAGCTCCTCGACGACGATGATGACGCGTTCGGCCGCGAAGGCGGCTTCCTTCTGACAGCCGAGCAGGCCCCAGACCTGGGTGTTGCCAGTGGCGTCGGCGCGCTGCGCGTGGATGATCGTGACGTCGGGACGAAGCGGCGGGACCGCGTAGACGATCCCGTCGCCGTAGGGGCTCTCGATCGGCCGGATGAGCGGGTTCACCACCGGGAGGTCGGTCTCGAAGTACGAGCGGAGCGGCATGAAGGGGAGCTTCGCCGCACCGGCCGCGTAGCGGGCCACCATCCCGAAGTGGCTGTACTCCTCCAGCTCCAGGCTGGCGCCCGGACCCTCCGTGACCCGCCGGATGGCGTTCAGGCCCCCCACTCCGGGGTTGCCGAGCCAGCTGAAGATCAGCTTGCGGGCTACCCCGGCTGCCACCATCTGGTCGTAGATGAGGTCCGGCGTCATCCGGGCCAGGACCAGGTCGCGGCGGCGCTGCCGGATGATCTCGTGGCCTGCCGCGAACGAGATGAGATGGGTGAAGCCCTCGATCGCGACCGTGTCGCCGTCCCGGACGAGCTCCGCGATGGCGTCCCGCATCGTCGCGACCTTCGAGCTCACGATCGCGTCCTCCCTGCGGCCTCAACCTCGTGGTTCGGTCGACCGGCCGCGTTCGTCACGCGGCCGCCCGGGCTACATCGATGTGCCGAACTCCTCGCGAATGAGGCCCTCTCGACTTGCCGCCTCGACTGCCGCCACGTCCTGGGCGCGGTGACCGGCCACGTGGGCAATGGATTCCCCGAAGATGCGGATCGCGGTGTCCATCTCCTCGGCGGATACGACCAGTGGCGGAGACATCCGCACGCAGTCGTCGCCCGCCTCGAGGACGAGCAGCCCCCGGTTGAACGCCTGCATCTGGACCGCCTCGGCCGTCTCGCCCGAGTCGAACTGGATCCCGATCATGAGGCCCTTGCCGCGGACGTCGCGGACGAGGTCGGGGTAGTGCTCGATGAGGGGGCGCAGCGCCCGCAGGCCCTGCTCGCCGCGCTCCGCGGCGTTCGCGATGAGCCCTTCCTCGAGCAGGTCGAGCGTCGCCATGAGGGCCGCGAGGGCGACCGGGTTGCCCCCATAGGTGGAGCCGTGCGAGCCAGTCGTCCAGTCCATGACGTCGGCCCTCGCGATCATCGCCCCGATCGGCATCCCCGAGGCGATGCCCTTCGCGGTGAGGACGATGTCCGGCTCGACGTCGAAGTGCTCGATCGCCCACATCTTCCCTGAGCGCCCCGCGCCGGACTGGACCTCGTCGGCGATGAGCAGGATGCCGTGGCGATCACAGATCTCGCGCAGCCGCGGGAAGAAGGCGGCATCGGGGACGACGTAGCCGCCCTCGCCCTGGATCGGCTCGACGATCACCGCGGCGAACTCGTCGGCCGGCATCAGTCGCTTGAAGACCCGCTGCTCCAGCTCGTCGAGCCCTGCGCTCCCGAAGGGCACGTGATAGACGCCCGGGAGGAGCGGCCCGAAACGGGCGTGGTACTTCGCCTTCGACGCGGTGAGGCTCAGCGCGCCCATCGTCCGGCCGTGGAAGGCGCCCAGGAAGGCGACGAGGTTCGTGCGGCGCGTGTGGTACCGCGCCAGCTTGATACCGGCCTCCACGGCCTCCGCGCCGGAGTTGCCTATGAAGACCCGGTTGGGGCCCTTCATCGGGGCGATCCGGGCGAGCCGCTCGGCGGCGTGGGCGTAGATCGGCAGGTAGAAGTCGGACGCGCTGAAGTGGATGAGCTCGGCAGCCTGGGCCGCGATCGCCGCGCTGACGCGCGGGTGGGCGTGGCCGGTCGAGTTCACCGCGATTCCGGCGGCGAAGTCGAGGAAGACGTTGCCGTCGATGTCCTCGACCGCGCACCCCTCGCCGCGCAGGGGCACGATCGGATAGGCCCGCGGGAGGCTGGGGCTGGTCCAGGCGTGGTCGAACTCGATGTGGGCGCGGGCACGCGGGCCCGGCAGCTCCGTCACGATGCTCGGCACGGTGCGCGCCTGGACCGTCATGCTCACGCGGAGACCTCCTGCTGGCTGGCGCCGGCGGCGCCTCCGCCGGCAGCGCATACAGATGATGCAGAGTGGATACGGCCGAGTATAGCCGAGCGGTCCGGGTCTCCGTGACCTTCGGCCGGGGTTCGCGGCCCGGGGAGCGCGTGTGCCGCGGCGCCCAGATGGGTGCCACGTCAGCCCACGGCGCGCCGACGAGGCCTTGCGAACGACGAGGGCCGCCCCGCCCGGCTGACCGCTCCGCCCGGCGGGTGGGACTCTCAGCCCCCGGAGAAGATCGGCGAGACGAGGATCCGGTCGCCGCTTCGGACCTCCTCGTCCGCGCTGGCCCCGTGCCCGTTCCGGGCGATGATCATGGGCCGGGTACGGTCGATGGCGATGGCCGCCAGGATGTCCGCGATCGTCGTCCCGGGCTCCACGTCCAGCTCCTTCTTGCTGAACCCCACCGTGTGAACGAACCCGCCGGCCAGCTTGACGGTGATCTTCATCTCACGTCAGCGTCGCGTACGCCTCCGCGGCCGCCGCCTCGGCGCCCAGCCCCAGGCTCTCCAGGGTGGCCCGGGTGGGCACACCGCGCGCGTCATAGCCGCGAATGTCGTAGTAGTGCTGGAGGAGGCCGTCGTACTTGTCGTAGTCCAGGATCCTGCCGGCAATCGGACCCTCGGTGTCGGCGTTGGCGGGATCGAACCAGGCGGCCGGCGGGTAGTCGGCGGTGCGGTCGGTGTCCGGGTGCTCGCGCAGCCAGAACAGCTTGATGAGCGCGTAGATCCGGTCGGAGATCGGCCAGAAGTCCTCCAGCTTCCAGTCACTGCCGGTGACCGTGTTGAAGTACGTCGGGTAGTGCTCCACGCCCCAGCCGAGCTCCACCCAGGGGAACCGGCAGCTGACGATCGACTCGAAGAGCCCGCCCCGGATCCGCTGGAGGTCGACGATCTTCTGGGCCTTGTCGCGCCCGTACGACCCGCGCGCCGTCTGCTTGACCTCGAACGTGATGATCCACGACTCCTTGTGGTGGGCGCCGATGGGGCTCACCCCGAAGGCCAGGGCCATGCCCGGGATGAACTTGCAGTTGTAGGCCGAGATCTCCAGGCCCTTGACCTGCATGGCGTAGGCCTCTGAGCCGTGGCCGAACGCCCGGGCGGCACGCAGCGTCCCGTCGGCGAGGAGGTTGCCGATCTCGCCCTCGCGCCGGGCGATCATGCCCAGGAGCTTCTTGAAGCCGGCGATGTCGCCGAAGAGGGGTTCGCCAGGGGCGGCTCCCCGTTCGACGGCATCGGCGTAGAAGCCCAGCACGCCACCGGCCGAGATCGTGTCGAGCCCGTAGTCGTCGCACAGGTAGTTGAGCGCGCCGACCTCGGCGAGGTCGTAGAGGTCGAGGTTGGGGCCCAGGAGGCCGATGTTCTCGTAGTCGACCTCCGCCTCGCGGCCCTCGTCGTCGAGGACGGCGATGCCGCAGCGCATCGTGCAATTCGGGCAGCCGTAGGTGGCGACCCGCGCCGCGTGGACCCGCTCGCCGTCGACCTTCCAGGCGTCCGGGTGGTGCGTCCCCCGGAAGTTGTGGACCGGGAGCGCCGCGACCTCGTTGCACCAGGGCAGCACGCCGGTGGTGCCCTGGACGGACCAGGCGGCCTCCTTGTCCATCGCATGGACGGTCCGCAGGTCGTCGCGGCCGAGCTCCTTCATCTTCGCGGGGAAGGCCTGCGGGATCGGCTTCGAGCCCTTCACGACGATCGCCTTGAGGAGCTTGGAGCCCATCAC
>JAZDPM010000115.1:0-3847 GCA_043797725.1 Chloroflexota bacterium | reverse complement strand
CCGCGGCGTCCGAGCAGACCGGGCAGGCCGGGTCGCGCCGCAGCTTCAGCTCCGTGAACGATGCGTCGAGGGCGTCGAAGAGGAGGAGTCGACCGGCCAGCGTGTCGCCGATGCCGAGCATGACCTTGAGCGCCTCGTTCGCCTGGAGGAGGCCCATGATCCCCGGCACGACCCCCAGCACCCCGGCCACGGAGCAGCCGGGCGCGAGCTCCGGCGGCGGCGGCGTCGGGTAGAGGCAGCGGTAGCACGGGCCCTCGAAGGGGACGAAGGTGGTCAGCTGGCCCTCGAAGCGGAAGACCGAGGCGTGGATCACGGGGATCCCGGCCGTGACCGCCGCGTCGTTGAGCGTGTAGCGCGTCTCGAACGTGTCGGTGCCGTCCAGGATCACGTCGTAGCCGGCGATGAGCCGCTCCACGTTCCTCGGCCCCAGGACCTCGTCGTGGGCGACGACCTCCACGTCCGGGTTGAGGGCCGTGATGGCGGCCGCCGCCGAGACGACCTTCTTCTCCCCGATCCGATCGGTCGTGTGGACGACCTGGCGCTGGAGGTTCGAGAGGTCGACGACGTCGAAATCGACGATCCCGATCGTCCCCACGCCGGCGGCAGCGAGGTCGAGCGCGGCCGGCGAGGCGAGGCCCCCGGCTCCGATGAGGAGCGCCTTCGAGCCCAGGAGCTTCACCTGGCCCTCGGCCCCGACCTCGGGGATGAGCATGTGCCTGCTGTAGCGGCGCTTCTGCTCGTCGGAGAGCAGCGCGGGCTGGGTCCACGGCAGGCCCAGCGACTTCCATTGCTCGAACCCGCCCGACATCGAGACGACGTCCCGATAGCCCATGGCCCGGAGGGTCTGGCCGGCGAAGAGTGAGCGGATGCCGCCGGCGCAGTAGAGGACGACCGGCGTGGCCCGGTCGGGCACGTAGGCCTCGATCTGCTGCTCGAGGTAGCTCTTGGCCACGTGGTGGGCGCCGGGGATGTGCCCCTGCTCCCACTCGCCGTCCTCGCGCACGTCCACGAGCGCGGCGCGCGGGTTCGCGCGAAGCTGGTCGGCTTCGAGCGGGGTCACCTCGCGGATCTCCGCGCGGGCCTCGCGCATCAGGTCGGAGAAGGTCTTCGACATCGCTGGTTCGGGGGCTCCGGTGTTCGACGGGCTGACGGGGGTTCGATCCCGGCAGGGCGAGGGGCCGCTCAGGCCTCGGAAGGTGCGGATGCCGGGGTCGCGGGGGCGCCGGCCGGCACGCCCTGCCCCCTGGTCCGCTCCTCGAGCGCGTGGCTCACCGTGTCGAGCGAGAGGAGGGCGCACTTGAGGCGGGCGGGGCTGATCTCGATGCCCAGGAGCTCGAGGACGTCGTCCGGGGTCAGCTTCTCGACCTCGGCCACCGGCTTGCCCTTGATCTCGTCGGTGAGGAGGCTGGCCGACGCCTGGCTGATCGCGCAGCCGCGGCCGGTGAAGGCGACCTCCGAAACGACCCCGTCGCGGATCCCCAGCATCATGGTGATCCGGTCGCCGCAGAGCGGGTTGGCCCCCTCGAAGCGGGCGTCGGGGTCCTCCAGGATCCCGAAATTGTGGGGGCGCCGGTAGTGCTCCAGGATGTAGTCGCGGTAGAGATCGTCCATCGAGCGTGGAGTGTACCCCGGTCCGGCAAACCGGTCGGAATTCCGAGCGCCGCGATCGGGATTACGCCCGCGGCACGTCCGGCAACGGTGCGACCGCGTGCTTCACGCCGCGCGAATCTGGGAGCGCCCGGACACGGCATCCCTCTGCGTTGGCGGTGTCGAGCAGGTGCGGATCGCTCGTGGCGAGCACGTCGTCGAGCGCAAGCGCGGTGGCCAGCGCCAGGCAGTCCGCGAGCGAGATCGGCCGCTGGCGCGCATGGTAGTGGCGCGCTCGAACCGCGCCGGCGCGGCGGGCGATGCCGTCGTCGACGGAAGTCACCTGCAGGCCCCCGGCGATGAGCCAGTCGAGGCGCTCCTCGACGGGTTCGATCCCCTGCGAGCGGAACCGAACGAGGACGTCGATGATCTCGGCGACGTTGGCCGCTCCGATGCGGGGTGGGCCGTCGCCGCCGCGAAGGAGCTCTTCGACCTCGCCGGCCGCCGGCTCGCGGACGAACGCAGCGACGACGGCCTGGGCGTCGAGGACGCTCACTTCCCGGAGCGCCGATCGCGGCCCCCCGGCTTGCGACGGCGACGCTCGATCTTAGTCTCGTCGCGACGGAGCGCGGCGCGCATCTCGTCCGTGGTCGGACCCGGACCGGCGAGCGAACCGATGGCCGCCCCGATCGGGTCAACCGGCAGCGGCCGGAGGACCAGCGCATCGCCCTGATCTTCGATGATGACGCGGTGCGTCCCCCAGCGGTGTCGCACCTCTGCGGGGATTGAGACCTGGCCTCCCGTAGTGATTGCCGCCGTCCTCATGAGAACGACCCTATCACACGACGCCGTGCTCAATCAAGCAGTCAGCAGCATTGGCGGATCGCGGCCGGGTCAGCCGCCAGCCGCGGACGGGTCGACGATCACAAGGCCGGCGAACGCCAGGCGGTGGAAGCCGCGATCACGGGTCAGGAGTCGGTCGGCCTGCTCGAGGGCATGGGCGCCGATCAGGTAGTCGGCGACCACCCGGTCCCGGGGACCACCTCGCTGCCGATAGGCGCCCCACGCGGCGCCGGCCCGCGAGGCCGTCCGAGCGTCGATCGCCGAGTACGTGACCGGAAAGCCGGCCAGCACCCGGGCAGCGGCCTCGTCGTCCCCGAACACCGCCCGGACCTCGGCCCACACGACGTCGCAGGCGAGGATAGGCCCCGCGGCGAGGCACGCCCGGAGCGCCGCGAGCGACAGCGGGCGGAAGGCGGGCTCGTCGAAGAAGATGTCCAGCAGGACGCTCGTATCGACGGCGGTGATCACGATCCGGCGTCGTCCGGCCCGGGACCGCGGAGCTCGCGGATCATCGCGTCGGTGCCGCCCCGCGGCCGCGGCAGGATGCCGACCAGCTCGTCGAGGTGGTCCGCAGGGACGAGCTTCCGCCCCACGAGCCGCCCGTCGACCTCCTCGAAATCCAGCAAAGTCCCCGGCCGAAGCCCAAGTCGATCGCGCAGCCGCTTCGGGATCGTGATCTGCCCCTTCTCGCTGACCGTGGTCTTCATACCGGGATGGTATGAATTCCGTACCTCACCGTCAACACGCAGGTGGACGTGCGGCGTGTCAGGTGATCGCGCGGTGTGTCAGGCGGGATCTGGCCCGATCACCTGGACGGGCACGCCGAGGGGCGGCCAGCCCGCATCGGTTGTCAGCAGGCGGTGCGCCTGGAGTTCGACTGCGGTCCCAAGCACCATTGCGTCCGGGAGCCGGACCGCACGCCCGTGCCGCGCGCGGATGCCCGCCGCCGCCCTGGCGATCGAGCGGGTGACCGGCTCGACCCGCGCCGGCAGCGCCTCGATGAAGGCGTCGACGATCGCCGCCGCTTCCGGGCCATGCCGCAGGGGGCCTACCAGGCACTCCGCGTAGGCCGACGCCGGAAGCACGAGGTCGTCGCCCTGATCAAGTGCCACGCGGAGCGCCGCCCGCGACTCCGAGTGGTGCGCGTCGGTGGCGTCGAGCAGGGCGATGACGACGCCGGCGTCGAGGACGGTCAGCGCCATTCGTCGCGAAGATCGTCGAGCTCGCCGGGCAGATAGACGCCGGTGAGGGCGCCAGCGAACCGATCGAGCGCGTCGTCGACACGCCGGAGGACGAGCTCACCGGGTCCGCGAACCTCGACGTCGAGCCGGTCACCCGTGGCGAGGCCCGCCCGCGCAAGCGCGTCGACGGGCAGCGTGACCTGGTTCTTGGAGCTGACGGTGGTCTGCCCCCGTCG
>JAZDPM010000107.1:0-4342 GCA_043797725.1 Chloroflexota bacterium | reverse complement strand
CTTCGGCGGGGAGCCGGATCACGATCACCCGCGCCACGTAGGCGGCGAGCATCGTCGCGGCGGCGTCGGGGTCGACCGCGGCGACGATGGCCGCGGAGGACGTGCCGGCGGCCGCGGCGAGGGTGCGCGCTGCGCTGGCGGCCTCGAGCGACAGGCGCGTCGGAAGCCCGTCGACGCCCAGCTCGGCGACGGCCCAGATCGCGCCGCTCACCGGACCGCCCTCCGTTCCACGAGGAAGTCGACGATCTCCCGGGCGGCAACGTCGGGCGCCTCCCGGACGACGCGGGCCGTCGCCCGCGCGGCGGGTAGCCGCTGGGCCACCACGACCGTGGTTGCCGACCCGCCGCCGACCGCGGCGCCGGCAAGGCCCAGGTCCGCGAGGGTGCGCACCGCCATCTCCTTGGCCCGCGCTCCCATGATCCCCTTGAGCGTGGGGTAGCGCGGCTCGCCGAGCAGCTGGGTGCCGACGACGAGGGCGGGCAGGGCCACCTCGACCGTCTCGGTTCCCGCCCCGATGATCCGCCGGACGTGGATGGCTCCCTCGCCCGCCGCGTCGATGGCCGCCGCCCCGGAGACCAGCGGGAGATCCAGCAGCGTGGCGATCCCGGCCCCCACCACGCCACCTCCGCCGTCCGCGCTATCGAAGCCCGCGAGGACCAGGTCGAACTCGATCGTCCGCAGGGCGGCGGCCAGCACCTGCATCGTCGAGAGCGCGCACGAGCCGGAAAGGAGGTCGTCGGTGACGAGGACCGCCCGGGCGGCGCCCATCGCGAGGCCCTTGCGCAGCGCGTCGCGCGCCTCCGCCGGCGCCATCGCGACCAGCGTCACGTCGCCCCCGTGAGCGTCGACCAGGCGGAGCGCCGCCTCCAGCGTGTATTCGTCGCTGCCGTTGAGCACCGGGGGCGCGGCCGAGCGGTCCAGCCTGCCGTCGGGCAGGAGCCGGTCCTGCCCAGTGGCGTCGGGGACGGGCTTGATAAGCACGACGATCCGCACGGGCACTCTGCCTCCACTGCGTCCGGCGGGCGCGACGCACCGCCCGGCGGTGCCGAGTGTACACACCGGATGCGTCCTGGAAGCGGCTTCCCCGTTGCCCGGGACCGGGGCGGGTGTACGCTCACGGTGGCGGGCCCGCCGCGGACCCGCCCGGGGGCCCGGCGTGCCGGCCTCGCACCACGGGACGGTCCGATGGAACCTGAGCTTCTCCTGCTCGCCCTCCTGGGCGCCTGCGCGGTGGCGATGCTGGCGCTCCTCCTCCGCCTGGGGCGCGAGCGACGCGAGCGGACCGAGGCGACCCGCGAGAGCCCCATCGCGATGTCGTCCGAGGGTGTGAAGCTCTGCCCCTCGTGCGCGGCGGAGAACATCTGGACCGACACGCGCTGCGTCGGCTGCGGGCGCCCTCTCCCCGAGGACCGGCCGCGCGCCTGGTAGACGCCGCGAGGGCGCCGGACCCTGCGCACCGCGCGCACCGGCACCGGCGTACCGAGCCCGGGGCGCCTACTGCAGGATCGGAAGCTCCCGCCCGGGCCGCCGGACGCCCGGGCCCGCCACGGCCACCGGAGCGAGGATCTCGGCGAGGTCCAGCGCGGTGACCCCGGCCTGGTTCGCCGGATCGGCCGCGAGACCGTCGCCCAGCATCGTCATGCAGAACGGGCACCCGACGGCCACGGCGTCGGCGCCCGTCGCGAGCGCCTGGCGGGTCCGCTCGGCGTTGATCCGCGTCCCGCGGCTCTCCTCCATCCACATTCGCCCGCCTCCGGCGCCGCAGCAGAAGGACTGCCGGCCGCGGAGCGCCATCTCGGCGAGCTCCAGCCCCGGCACCGCGCCCAGGACGGCGCGCGGGGCGGCGACGACCCCGTTGTAGCGGGCGAGGTAGCAGGCGTCGTGGAAGGTGACCCGCCGGGCCGCCGCCCCATCGGGCCCCACCAGCGTGGCCAGGCGACCCTCGCCCAGGAGCCGCGCCAGGAACGTCGAGTGGTGGATCACCTCGAACGTCCCGCCCATCTGCGGGTACTCGTTGGCCAGCGTGTTGAAGCAGTGCGGGCACGCCGTCACGATCCGCGGCGGGCCGTAGCGCCGCAGCGTCTCCACGTTCTGGGCGGCCAGGAGCTGGAAGACGTACTCGTTGCCCATGCGCCGGGCCGGATCGCCGGTGCAGGCCTCCTCCTGGCCCAGGACGGCGAAGCGCACTCCGGCCGCGTGGAGGCAGGTCGCGAAGGCGCGGGCGACGCGCCGGTTGCGCTCGTCGAAGGCGGCCGCGCAGCCGACCCAGTAGAGGACCTCCAGGCTGTCGAGCTCGCCGGCCGCCGCGATCGACGCCGCCGTCGGCACCTCGAACGGGAGGCCCTTCGTCCAGTCCAGGCGCGCGCCCTTCGGCTGGCCCCACGGGTTCTGGGCAGACTCCATGGCCCGGAACGCGGGGGTCAGCTCGGCGGGGAACCGGCTTTCCTCGAGGACCAGGTTGCGCCGGATCCCGACGATCTTGTCGACGTGCTCGATGAGGACCGGGCAGGCCTCGACGCATGCTCCGCAGGTCACGCAGTCCCAGATGGCCTCCTCCGAGATTGCGCCGGGAATCAACGGGATCGCCATCGTCGCCGGCGCCGGGCGGTCGTCGAGCGGCCCGCCGCGGGCGCGCACGTCGGGCGAGCTCGGGATCACCGGCAGCCCGTGCTCCGCCGCGTCCGTGAGGTGGCGGATCCCCATCACGAGCTCCTTGGGGTTGAGCGGCTTGCCCGTGAAGTGCGCCGGGCAGGCGTCCTGGCAGCGGCCGCACTCGGTGCAGGTGAAGCCGTCGAGCACGTCCTTCCAGGCCAGGTCGACCAGGGTTCGCAGGCCGTACGTCGCGTCCTCGACCTCGAGGTCCATCGCCGGCAGCGCCCCGCGCGGCTCGAGCTTGCGCAGGTAGACGTTGAAGAAGCTGGTCACGACGTGGAGATGCTTCGTCGTCGGGAGCCAGACCAGGAACACCGCCACGAGGGTGACGTGCGCCCACCAGTGGCCGGCGAAGAGGGCCTCGAGGAGGCCGCGGTCGACCCCGGCAAGCGCCGACCCGACGGCGTTCGTGACCAGCGCCCCGGGCAGCGGGCCGTAGCGCGCAGCCTCCCAGGAGAGCGCCCCGAGCTCGGCCGTCACGATGCCGCCGATCAGGACCAGGACCACGATCCCCGAGCGGCTCAGCGTCAGCCGGGCGGGCCGGACGACCAGGCGCCGGGCGAGGGCATAGGCCAGGGCGCCGAGGGCCAGCACCGCGGCCGCGTTCCTGCCCAGGAGCACCGCCGCCCAGATCGCCCCGTCGAACGGGGCGGCCAGGACGGCTTCGACGAGACCGCCGGTGACGGCGCTCGCGACACCCAGCGAGAGAAGGACGAAGGACGCGAAGATGGCGTAGTGCATGGCGCCCACGCTGATGTCGCGGAACATCCGGGTCTGGACGAGGGCGTAGCGGACGAGGGCCGCGGTCCGGCGCCGGACGTCCCCGAACGGGCGGGCCGGGCGGGCCGCCGCGAAGACACGCAGATGGCGCGCCATGAGGAGGCCGAAGACAGCGAGCGCACCATAGAAGAGCGGGAAGACGAGCGGGTACCAGGGGACGTGGGCGAGCGACTCGGTCACGGCTCAGGCCCCCGGGCCGGGCCGGCCGTCGTGCTCGAACGGACCGCCGAGCGTATCGAGGGCGTGCTCCAGGACCGGCTCGATCGCCGCGAGAGACTCCGCCGCTCCCCGGGGGCTGCCCGGCAGGTTGACGATCAGGCTCTGCCCGCGGACCCCGGCGACGGCCCGCGAGAGGATCGCCATGGGCGTCGCGGCCCGGCCGTCGGCGCGCATCGCCTCGGCCAGGCCCGGCACCTCGTAGTCGATGACCGCGAGGGTCGCCTGGGGCGTCACGTCGCGCGGGGTCAGGCCGGTGCCGCCCGTCGTCACGACGAGAGGGTGGCGCGCCGCGGCGGCGACGAGGGCGGGCTCGATCAGCGCGCGCTCATCGGGGACCATCGCCCGCTCGACGTCGAACCCGAGGTCGGCCAGGCGGGCTGCGAGCGCCGCGCCGGTCGTGTCGGCCCGGTCCCCGACGGCCCCGCGATCCGAGACGGTCAGGACGTACGCGCTCCGACGCCCGGCCACGCGCTCAGCCTCCGGGTCGCTTCGCCGGGCGCCTGATTCCCCCGGCCCGGGCCGGCCCGCGGACGGCGCGTGGCTTCGCGGCGCGCGGCGCGACCGTCTCGGCCGGCTCCGCCGACCGGTGCCATTCGCCGGAGGCCCCGCCGCTCTTGGCCACGAGGCGGATGGACCGGATCTCGACGCCCCGCTCGACGCCCTTGACCATGTCGTAGAGCGTCAGGGCAGC
>JAZDPM010000099.1:0-4735 GCA_043797725.1 Chloroflexota bacterium | reverse complement strand
GCGCGGGACCCTCTCCTGGAGCAGGAGCTCCGTCGCCTCCACGATCGGGTCGGCGTGGAAGCGCTCCACCATCGCACCGTCGTTGAGGACGTTCCCGAGGGCCACCAGCGCCATCCCCTGGTGGTGGGCCATGTAGCTCCGCACGATCGCGACCGACGCCCCCTCGGGGAGCCGGCGCGCCGTGTAGTCGAGCGCCTCCCGGAAGCCGTACGGCCCGCCCGCTCCGGCAGCACGCAGCCGGGCGAAGTTCCGGACCGCGGCCTCCGGCTGCACCATCGCCCCGAGGGCCGTCGCGTAGGGGGCCACGACGACGTCCTCGCTCAGGCCCCGCTTGAGGCCAAGGCCGGGCACGCCGAAGCTCGAGTACTGGTAGGTCTGCTCCAGGTCACGCGCGTTGAACGCCGATTCGGACATGCCCCAGGGCACGCCGAGCTCGGCGGCATAGCTCATCTGGCGGGCGACGACCAGCCGGTACGTGTGGTCGAGCAGGCTGAGGGCAGGAGCACGCATCACGAGGGCCGGCATCAGGTACTCGAACATGGACCCGGACCACGAGATGAGGGCGGAGCCCCGGCCCACGGGGGTCAGCGCGCGGCCCAGCCGGAACCAGTGGTCCGGGGCGACGTCCCCCTTGGCGATCGCGAGGAAGCTGGCGAGGCGCGCCTCCGAAGCGAGGAGGTCGTAGTAGCTGGAGTCCAGGGTCCCGTCGCGGACGCGGAAGCCGATCGAGAAGAGCTTGCGGGTCGGGTCGAACAGGAAGCTGAAATCCATCTCCCGGAAGAGCTCTTGCGCCTGGTCGGCGATCGCCTGGAGTCGTCGAACGAGCGACGCCGCGGCCGCGGTCCCGGCGCCGGCTTCGTGAACCGGCGGATCGGACAGCTCGGCGATCGTCGGGAAGGCCGTCCCCAGCGGCAGAGGCTGGAGCAGCGCAAGGTCGCGGACATGGCTGCTGACCGCCAGCCGGGCCGCCTCGGCCCAGGTCACCAGCTCGCCATCCGCACCGTCGCCACGCTCCGCGGTGAGGGCCGCGGCGACGTCCGACAGCGTCCCGGCGTACGCGGACAGCTCGTCGAGGCGGGCCACCCACACCTCGGGCGTTGCGGGGAGGGGGGAGCCGGCGCCCGCGGGCAGCTCGAGGGCTTCGTCGAGGTGCCGCCGGGTGAGCGTCTGGCTTCGCCGGTCGTCGGCGATCGCACCGGCGGCCTCACGGGCCAGGGTGATCGCGTCGCCGATCCCAACCTGCGCGGCCGCGACCGGCAGCGGCTGGTCGATCATCTGGCGACAGGCGTTGGACAGGGCGAGCAGATGGCCGGCGAGATTGCCACTGTCGACCGACGAGACGTACGCCGGCTCGAGCCGGTGCAGGTCGCGCGTGTCGTACCAGTTGTACAGGTGCCCGCGGAAGCGTTCGAGACTGCCGATGGTCGCCAGCGTCGCCTCCAGGCGCTCCACCATCTCGAACGTCCCGATCCAGCCGAAGTCGCGGGCCGTCACGGTCCCGAGCAGGTAGATCCCGATGTTGGTCGGCGACGTGCGATGCGCGACGACCGGCCGTGGATCGTCCTGGAAGTTGTCGGGCGGCAGCCCATGGTCCTCCGGGCCGACGAACGCCTCGAAGAATCGCCAGGTCCGGCGGGCCGTCAGGCGGAGCGCCTCGACGTCGCTGGCCGAGAGCTGCGTTGCGGCCGACTCGGGGGGCGGCAGGCTGACCCACCGGGCGACGAGCGGCGCGAGGAGCCACAGGACGACGAACGGCGCTGCAATCCAGCCCGTGCCCGGCTTCCCGGTCGCCACGAGGAGCGTGACGGCGGCCGCGATCGCGACGCCGCCTGCCATCTGCCGGTAGAAGCCCACGAGGTCGAGGTCCTGGCTGTCCTTGGCCTGCGCAGCGGTCGTCCATTCGAGGAGGTTTCGCCGGGTGACATGCAGCCGCGCCAGGGTTCGCAGGATCGCGTCGCCCATGAGCCACGCCTGGTGCGCGAGGAACGCCAGGCCGAGGCCCACCTGGGCCGTCGCCAGGGCGACGTCCGCGGCCACGGCGCGAAGGTGGCTGCGCTTGGAGATGCCCTGTCGCCGCGGCAGCAGTCCCGCGAGCACGGGCAACGCCGCTGGGAAGATCACCGAGGCCAGGACGAACGTGGTCCACAGGCCGGCCGAGACCGACGGGAGCGTCCAGGACGCGACGAGCGTGGCGAGCGTGAGCGGTGCGGACGTCGTGCGGCGCAGGTTGTCGACCATCTTCCAGCGGGCGATGCCGGGCATGGAGCCCCGGCTTCGTCGGCCCGTGGCGTCGCGCGCCCGGCCGAGGATCCAGGGCAGCAGCTGCCAGTCGCCCCGCGCCCAGCGGTGCTGGCGGGCGGCCGAGACCAGGTAGTTCGATGGGGACTCGTCGAAGAGCTCGACATCGGTCACCAGCCCGGCCCGGGCGAAGACGCCCTCGAACAGGTCGTGGCTCAGGAGCGCGTTCTCGGGCACCCGATCCGCCATCGCCGCGTCGAACGCGTCGAGATCGTAGATCCCCTTGCCGGTGAAGCTCCCCTCCCCGAACAGGTCCTGGTAGACGTCGGAGACGGCCGACGCATACGGGTCGATCCCGGCCGACCCGGAGTAGATCCCCTGGAAGATCGACGCCTCGTGCTGGGCGGGGAGCGTGGAGGTGATCCGTGGCTGGAGCACGCCGTAGCCCTGGGTCACCCGGCCGGTCCGCGGATCGAAGGTCGCCTGGTTGAGGGGATGGGCAATCGTCCCCACGAGACGGCCCACGGCGCCCCGGGGCAGCCGCGTGTCGGCGTCGAGCGTGACCACGTAGCGCACGTCCCGCGGCGGGGTCGAGGCGGCCCGCCCGGTGGCCAGGATGCCGGTCGTCGTCGAGCCGCGCAGGAGGGCATTGAGCTCGTGGAGCTTGCCGCGCTTGCGCTCCCAGCCCATCCAGCGGCCTTCGGACTCGTTCCAGGTTCGCTTCCGATGGAAGAGCAGGAACCGGGCGCCCCCTCCGGGGGCCTCGCCGTGGCGCTCGTTGAGCCGGTCGATCGCCGCCGCCGCCGCCGAGAGGAGCTCGTCGTCACCGGGGACGTTCCCGGTAGGGGCGTCCAGCCAATCCGAGAGCAGGGCGAACCGGAGGTCGCCCTCCCGGTTCCCCAGGTAGTGGACCTCCAGGCCGCCGACCTGGGCCTCGACATCCGCCTCGCTCGTGAGAAGCATCGGTACGACCACGAGCGTCCGCAGCCGGGACGGCACCCCGTCGTCCAGGTCGAGCCGGGGCAGTGCCCTCGGGCCCAGCACAAAGGTCACCAGCCTGTTGGTGAGGGCGATCGCGAGGTCGGAAGCCGGGGCAAGGGCGAGGAGCGCCATGACGAGGATGGCGGCACCGGCGGCCCCTCCGGCGTCGGACAGCCGGAGCGGCACGGCGAGGACGAGCACCGTGACCAGCGCCAGCGTCCCGAGGTAGCCGCGCGTGCCGGCCCGGACATAGGCACGCCGCAGCCGGCCCGCCAGCGGCACCCGGACGCGCAGGGCGCGCTCGAACGCGGGGCGCCCGTCGGCGATCAGGTAGTAGCCGGGATCCCCGCGTCGCGCGGCCGGCGATGGCTCGGCGTCGCCGGCCGACGGCGCGCCATCCGCCGACGCTGAGCTATCCTCCGCCGACGCTGAGCTATCCTCCGTCGCCGCGGCATCCGCCAACGCCGCGGCATCCGCCAACGCCGCGGCTCTCCGGGCGACCTCGATCTCGCCGAGGCCCGAGCCCCGGGCCAGCTCCTCGACGGCGTGCCGGTAGCGATCTCGGGTGGCGAAGTCCATCTCCCCGAACGAGCTCCGAGCCCCCAGGACCGTGTCGACCAGGCTCACGCTCTCCACGAACTCGGCCCAGTCGAACCACGAGATGAGGCGCATGCTCGTGATCACGTTGCGGACCGTCACGTTCATCGTCGCCTGGCGCTGGTGCCCCAGGCGGACCATCTCCTCGGCGGTGATCCCCTGCGCCGCGAGGAGCTCCTCCAGCCACCGAAGGGCGGGGGTGACCGCCGGGTCCTGGTCGCGCAGGCGCTGGAAGAGCTGGACGCGGGCCGCCGTCGGGAGCGTCATGCGCGAGAGCCGACGGAGGGACGCCGCCGCGACCTCCGGGCCGTCCGCGCCGAGGCCGAGCAGGCTGTCGGCGAGCTCGTCCGCAGTCTGGCGGGCGGCCCGGCTGCGCACGATCCGCTCCGCGAGGCGGCGGAGGTTGTCGACGAGGAGGATCCGGAGGCTGATCGCGATCGCCCAGAGCTCGCCGATCGTCAGCGGCTCCACGACCTGGTAGGCGCGCACCATGCGTCGCAGGCTCTCCGGATCGAAGCGGCTGTCGGTGTGCGCGATGTATGCCCAGGCGAGACCGAGAACCCGCGGGTAGCCCGCGAGGTGACCTCCGGCCAGCTTGGGGAGCTCGCGGTAGTAGTCCGGGGGCAGGTCGTCGCGGATCTCGCGCAGCTGCTCGTCGACGATGGGGAAGTTGTCGACGAGCCATTCGGCGGCCGGCGTGATCGAGCGTTCGTCCTTGATCGCGCGGGCCAGGACGCGGTACGACTCCACCAGGACGCGGCCGTTGTCGGCGATGCGGGGCGCGACGGCGTGTCCCCGCCGAGGCGCGTCGGTGACGGCCTGGGCGGCGGCAAGGGTCTGCGCGTGCTGCTCCAGCCGTTCCACGCTGAACAGCTCCGCGAGGATCGGCTCTTCGAGCTCGGCCTGGGCGCCGGCCCGC
>JAZDPM010000074.1:0-6163 GCA_043797725.1 Chloroflexota bacterium | reverse complement strand
GATCGCACAGTCGGATCCGAAGCCGGCGACGGCCTCGTACTCGGGCCCGTCGTACGTGTCGGCGACGGTGTGGCGGTCGCTGAACGCCATCGCGGGCTTGCAGCGCACGGCGCAGGCGTAGCAGGAGCGTGTTCCGCTGCGCAGCTTCAGGTAGGCCGCGAAGCTGATCTCGTCGACGCGCTCGAAGGCGCCCTGCCGGAAGTTGCGGGTGGGCAGGATCCCACCGGCGTTCATGGCGTCGGTCAGCCCCGGCGTGCCCTTCGTGCGCAGGTCCCAGCTCTGGGGGTGCTCGGGGATCTGCTTGGCCAGGCGCCTGCCGAGCTCGGCCAGGGTCGTCGGGTCGTATGCCAGGTCCGCGTAGCGGCGGCCGCCGCGAACGGCCACGGCGCGGAGGTTCTTCGAGCCCATCACCGCGCCCATGCCGGTCCGCCCGTTGTAGTGGCGCAGCTCGTTCATGATCATGGCGTAGCGCACCAGGTTCTCCCCGGCGCGCCCGATCTGCAGGACCCGGACCAGGCGGTCGCCGAGCTCCTCGCGAATGGCGGCCTGGACCGTCGGCGGGTCCAGGCCCCAGAGGTGCGGCGCGTCGCGGATCTCCGCCGTGCCGTCCTTCACCCAGAGGTAGACGGGATCGGGCGATCGACCGGTGACGACGATGGCGTCGAGGCCGGCCATCTTGAGCTCCGGTCCCCCGTAGCCGCCGGCCTCCGATTCGCCGAACCCGCCGGTGAGGGGCGAGCGGGCGATGGCGTTGAAGCGCGTCGCGGTCGAGATCGGGGCACCGGTGAGCAGGCCGGTCGCGAGGACCAGGAGGTTCTCCGGGCCCAGCGGATCGCCGCCCGGCCGGAAGTCGCGCAGGAGGTGGTATGCCGCGAGCGCCTTGCCGCCGGGGTAGCGGCGGTAGAAGCCCTCGTCGAAGGACTCGGTGGAGATCGACCCGGCAGTGAGGTCGACCCGCAGGATCGATCCGTTGGTCCCGTGGCTCATCGGCAGACTCCGTCGTCCTCGGTCGCGGGTCGGAGGATCACCGGTTGGGCCGCGCGATCCCGCCCCGGGCAGACCGGAGCCCATTGTCCCAGAGGCGGGCGCCGTCCGGCGGACGATGGACGCGCCGCGTCGACCGCGAGGCCTGCCTTGCGGTCACTCCCGGCGGTCGTAGTCGCTCGCGATCGGGATGAGGTGTGCGGCGCTGGCCTTGAACGTCGCCACGACCGGCCGCCCCACGGCCAGGCCCATCTCGTCCGCGGATGCCCGCGTGATCAGCGCGACCAGCGGGACGCCACAATCCACGCTCACGCGCACGAGCGGCCCACTGGGCGTGACCCGCGAGACCCGCCCGGGCAGCCGGTTCCGCGCGCTCGAGAGGGCGGCGCCCGAGCCTGGCCGGTCTCCCGGGCCGATGACGTCGTGCAGGTCGCCCAGGTGATCGCCGGACCAGAGGGTGACGTCCTCGGGGCGCACGCAGAAGAGGACCGCCCGACCCGGCCCGACCGACGAGACGGCCTCCAGGCGGTGGCCCGCGGCCTCGACCATGGCGAGCCCGTCGTGCGCCTCCACGACCCTGCCGGGGACCCGGGTCTCCACGCCGACGAACGCGGCCACGTCACCATCGACGGGGGTGGCCAGCACCCGCTCGGGGCGATCGCACTGGCGCAGCCGGCCCTCCAGCAGCACCGCCACGCGATCGCCCAGGCGCACCGCCTCGTCCAGGTCGTGGGTGACGGCGACGCATGTCACCGGCGTCGCCCGCAGGAGGTTCTCGAGATCGTCGAGGAGCAGGGCCCTCGTCATGGCGTCCACCGAGGCGAAGGGTTCATCGAGCAGGAGCAGGTCCGGTTCCACGACGAGAGCGCGAGCCAGGCTCACGCGCTGTGCCTCACCACTGGATATCTGGCGCGCGGGCCGGTCGCGCAGGTGCCCGATCCCGAGGCGCCCGAGCCAGTCCGCCACGCGGACGCGACGCTCGTCGCGCGGCACGCCGCGGAACCGAAGGCCGGAGGCGACGTTGTCGAAGACCGACGCATCGAGCAGGACCGGGTCGGGCAACACGAGGCCGATCCGGCGCCGATGCGCCAGGTCGTCGTCGCCCTCGTCGCCGGATTCACGGAAGGCCGCTCGACCCCGCTGCGGGCGAATGAGGCGGGCGAGCGCCAGCAGGAGCGTGCTCTTGCCGGCCCCGTTCGGGCCCACCACGACCAGCGTCTCGCCCCGGCCGATGGCGAGATGATCGATCTCGAGGACGGGGCGCGCGCCCCGCACCACCACGAGATCCTTGATCTCGAGGAGCGGATCAGCCGGCATGGAATGGGTCATCGCAGTGGGCGTCCGCGGCGCCGGCTACGGCCGCGGGCCGCGGTGCTGCGCCCGGGTCAGGACGGCGTTCACGAGGAACGCAAGGGCGAGCAGGACCACGCCAAGGGCGATGGCCGCCTCGAACTCGCCCTTGCCTGTCTCGAGCACGATCGACGTGGTGAGGACCCGCGTCTCGTGCCGGATGTTGCCGCCGACCATCATCGCCGCGCCGACCTCGGAGATCACGGCGCCGAAGGCGGCCATGAGCGCGGCCAGCAGGGGGAGGCGCGCCTCGCGCCAGAGCCACCAGGTCGCCTGCCAGCGCGAGGCGCCCAGCCCGAGGAGCTGCAGGCGCAGCCGCGGGTCGAGCTGCCCGAGCGCGGCGACCGTCAGGCCCAGCATCACGGGGGCGGCGATGATCACCTCCGCGATCACCATCGCACCGGGCGTGTACATGAGGCTCAAGCCGCCGAGGGGCCCGCTTCGCCAGAGCAGCATGGCGACGAAGAGCCCGACGACGACCGGCGGCAGCGCCATTCCCGTGTTGACGAGGCTGAGCGTGAGCCCGCGACTCCGGAAGCGCGCCAGGGCCAGCCAGGTGCCCAGGGGCAGGCCGATGGCCAGGCTGATCGCGGTCGCCAGGCCCGACACGACGAGCGAGAGCAGCGTCACCTCCAGGAGGTCGCTGCGGGCGAAGATGTCCACCGTCTGCTCCGCACTCCGGCTGGTGCAGGCCCGGGATCCCGGCTCCCGCGTGCCTACGGCTTCGGGGCCAGCTGGTCCTCGCTCTTGCCGGCGTCCGGGACGAAGAGCTGCTGGCCGAGCTCGCTGACCCCGAAGCTGCCGATCAGCGCCTGGCCCTCGGCGGAGGTCAGGTAGTCGGCGAAGGCCCCGGCTCCCACGCTGTTGACGGAGGGCCACTTCGCCGGGTTCACCGAGACGACATGGTAGACGTTGAGGAGCGCTGCCTCGCCCTCCACGAGGATCTCGAGGCGCAGCACGTCCTTCTGGGCCAGGTACGTGGCGCGGTCGGCCAGGGTGTAGCCGGCCTTCTCGGACGCGATCTGCAACGTGGCTCCCATGCCCTGGCCGGACTCGACGTACCAGGCGCCCGCGGGAGTGATCGCAGCCATCTTCCACAGGGCCAGCTCGGCCTTGTTGGTGCCCGAGTCGTCGCCCCGAGAGACGAACGTCGCCCCCGCCCCGGCGATCCTGCCGAGGGCGTCGGACGCGGCCGCGGCTTCGCGGATCCCGGCCGGGTCTCCGCTCGGCCCGACGATCACGAAGTCGTTGTGCATGACGAGGCGCCGATCCACCCCGTACCCCGCCTCCATGAAGGTCAGCTCGGCCGCCGGGGAGTGCACGAGCAGCACGTCGGCATTTCCGTCCTCGCCCATCTTGAGAGCCTGCCCGCTGCCCACCGCGACGGTCTTCACGAGGTAGCCGGTCCGCGCCCCGAAGTCGGGCACGAGGAGATCCAGCAGCCCGGAGTCCTGGGTCGACGTGGTGGTGGCCAGGATGAGGTCCCGCCTGGCGGGCGCGACGCTGGCGGCCGGCGCCACGGATGTCCCGGGCGCCGCCGACGTCCCGGGCGCATCCGATGTCCCCGGCGCCGCGGACGTCGTGGTGCCGCAGGCTCTCAGGACTGCCGCCAGGACGATGAGCAGCCCCACGGGCCCGGCAGCCCGCCTCATCGAAGCCGTGCACCTGCGCATCGCGGCACCACCATCACAGAGGGTCGTTGTCAACGCGAAGTTACTAGAGATGAGCAGCGCTGACAATGCCCAATACCTGTATATGATTCGCAGAACGCGGCAGCGCAGGCGTGCTCTCGGACCGCCCAACGCTGCGGCCCGGCGGTGCGATCATGACCGGCATGAGTGACCTGTTCGACTTCGACCGGATGTTGGCCATCCCCCGCCTGTCGTCCCTTCGCCTGAGCCCGGACGGCAACCGCCTCGTCGTGGCCGTCGGAGGCCCCGATCCCGAGGGCAAGAACATGCGCTCGGCGCTGTGGCAGGTTGACCCGGCCGGGGTCACGCCGCCCCGGCGTCTGACCCGCTCGGCGGCCGGCGAGGCCGGCGGCGCGGCATTCCTGCCCGACGGCTCGCTGCTGTTCACCTCGAGCCGTCCCGACCCCGACGCGAAGCCCGACCCGGACCGCAAAGTCCACGCCCTGTGGCTCCTGCCTCCCGGCGGTGGCGAGGCCCGCATGCTCGCGGCTCCCGAGGGCGGGGTTGACGGCCTGGCGACCGCGCGCCACGCGGCGGTCGTCGCATTCGGCGCGGGGATGTTCCCGGGCGCCGCGGACTTCGCCGCCGACGCCGAGCTCGGCAAGGCCCGCAAGGACGCCGGCGTCGGAGCGCTCCTCTTCGAGGACGACTACCCGGTCCGTCACTGGGACCATTGGCTCGCCCCGCGCCGTCGCCGCCTGTTCGCGGCGACCCTCGCTGCCGATCCCGAGGCGCCCCTGCCCGCGCCGCGGGACGTCCAGCCCGACGTGGAGACACTCACCTTCGAGGAGACGGGGATGGCCCTGTCCCCGGACGGGACGACGCTCGTCGCCGCCCGGCACGACGCGAGCGTGCTCCCGGACATCCGCGAGGATCTCGTCGCCTTCGACCTGGCGACGGGGGAGGCCCGTCTCCTCACCCCCGGCGACGCCTGGTACGACGCGCCGGCCGTCTCGCCCGACGGGCGCACCGTGGCGGCGATCCGGACCACGTTCGGCAGCCCGGAGGAGGCCACCGCGGTCTCGCTCGTCCTCGTCGATCTTGCGACCGGCGACCAGCGCACGCCGGCGCCCGGCCTCGACCGGTGGCCCGAGAGCCCGGTCTGGGCGCCGGACGGCGCAGCCGTCTTCTTCACCGCGGACGACGACGGCCACCACCCGGCCTACCGGGTCGACCTCGCCGACGGCCGCGTGACGCGCCTCTCCGCCGCCAGCGCCCTCGGCGACCTCTGCCCGACGCCCGACGGCAGCGCCCTGTTCGCCCTTGGCTCCACCATCGGTTCGCCGCCGCGCATTGTTCGCCTTGACGCACGGATGGCAGACCAGGTTCCGGAGGTCCTGCCGAACGGGATCGCCGAGGGCGGGATCAGGGCGCCGGGCGTCGTGGAGCGGCTCACGGCTCGCGCCGCCGACGGCACCGAGGTCGGGGGCTGGCTGGTCCGGCCGGCCGAGGCGTCCGCGCAGGCGAAGGTGCCGCTCGTCGTGTGGGTTCACGGCGGCCCGCTCGGCTCGTGGAGCAGCTGGCACTGGCGGTGGAACCCGCACGTCCTCGCAGCCCGCGGCTACGCCGTGCTCCTGCCGGACCCGGCGCTCTCCACCGGCTACGGCCAGGCCATGGTCGCGCGCGGCTGGAACGACTGGGGCGGCACCCCGTACGAGGATGTGACGGCGGCCGTCGACGCCGCCCTCGCGGAGCGGGACGACCTCGACCCGGCGCGGACCGCCCTGATGGGCGGCTCCTACGGCGGCTACATGGCCAACTGGGTCGCCGGCCACACCGACCGCTACCGCGCCATCGTCACCCACGCCAGCCTCTGGGAGCTGCGCGGCTTCCACGGGACGACCGACACGGGCGCCTTCTGGGAGCGCGAGATGGGCGACCCATACCGCGAGCCCGAGCGCTACCTTCGGCAGTCGCCCTTCGAGCACCTGGCCAGGATCCGGACCCCCATGCTCGTCATCCACGGTGAGCAGGACTTCCGCGTCCCGGTCAGCGAGGCGCTCCGCCTCTGGACCGACCTGCGCCGCCACGGGGTCCCCGCGAAGTTCCTCTACTTCCCGGACGAGAACCACTGGATCCTGAAGCCCCAGAACGCCCGGCTCTGGTACGCGACCGTCCTCGCCTTCCTCGACGAGCAC
>JAZDPM010000041.1:0-12560 GCA_043797725.1 Chloroflexota bacterium | reverse complement strand
GGCCCACCTCGTGCCACCGGACCGCGAAGGCGGCCACGAGCGCGGCGGCCAGCTCGTCGCCGGCGCGCGCCCGCGAGGCCTGCTGCTCGGCCTGCGCGGCGAGACGACGGGCCTGCGGGCGCAGCTCCGCCAGGATGTCCTCGACGCGGGCGAGGTTCGCGGACGCCTCCTCCAGCTGGTTCTCGGCGCGACGCCGGCGTCGCTCGTGCCGGCGGACACCGGCCACCTCCTCGAAGAGCGGGCGCCGCTCCTCCGGTCGAAGAGCCAGCGCCTGGTCGACCATCCCCTGGCCGATGAACAGGAACGCGTTGTCGGCAAGGTGGGCGGCGTCGAGAAGCTCGACGAGGTCCTTCAGGCGGACCCGCTGGCGATTGACCAGGTAGTCGTTCTCCCCGGATCGGAAGAGCCGGCGGCCGACCTCGAGCACCGCGAAATCGACCGGCACCAGGCCGTCGGCGTTGTCGAGGACGAGCGTGACGTCGGCCATGCCGAGCGCGGAGCGGCGCTCGGAGCCCGCGAAGACGACGTCCTCGGCGCGGCGCGAGCGCAGGGCGCGACCCTGCTCGCCGAGCGCCCAGCGCAGCGCGTCGGCGAGGTTGCTCTTGCCCGAGCCGTTGGGCCCGACCACGGCATTGATCCCGGGGACGAACTCCACGATCGTCCGCTCGGCGAAGGACTTGAACCCCTGGAGGCGCAGGGCCTGCAGGCGGGCGGGCCCGGTCACCCGGCCGGATCCGGGGTGTCCACCGGGTCGGGGCCCGTCGGGCTCCCCGCGACGTCCGGGCTCCCCGGGACGTCGGGGCCCCCGCGTAGCTCGGCCGCCAGCGCCTCGAGCGCCGCCGCGGCCGCGGCCGTCTCCGCGGTCCTCCGCGAGCCTCCGCTGCCGGCGCCCGCGATCCGGCCGCCGACCGCCACCTCGACGATGAACCGCCTCTGGTGGTCGGGGCCCGAGACCTCGGCGAGGCGGTAGTCGGGACGCTCGCCCGAGCTGCGCTGGGTCAGCTCCTGGAGGCGGCTCTTCGGGCTCTTCAGCGAGCCGGGCGGGGCGTCCGCCGCCAGCTCCGGCGCCGCGAGCCCGGAGAACCAGGCCCGGGTGGCCTCCCAACCCTGGTCCAGGAAGACGGCGGCGGCAACCGCCTCGAGGGCCGACGCGAGGAGGATGGGTCGCGCCCGGCCACCGCGCTGGGCCTCGCCTTCGCCGAGCAGGAGGTAGTCGCCGAGGTCGATCCGGCGGGCAAGGCGGGCCAGGCCGCTCGTGCTCACGATCGAGGCCCGGCGCGCAGACAGGACCCCTTCGTCGTCGCCGGAACGGCGATCGTGGAGCGCCTCGGATATCACGAGGCTCACAACGGCGTCGCCCAGGAACTCGAGCCGCTCGTTGTGGCCGATCGACTCTTCGGGATGCTCGTGCTGCCACGAGCCGTGGACGAGAGCGCGGGAGAGGAGCGAGGGGTCACGGAACCTGAGCCCGAGCCGCTCGGCGAGCTCGGGCGCCTGACGCGGCGTGTGAGCGTCCTCCCCCGGCCGCGTGACCGGGGCGCCGTCAGCTCGCGTGCTCGTCGATGTAGTCGGCCGCGTCCTGGACGGTGCGGATCTTCTCGGCCTCCTCGTCCGAGATCTCCATCCCGAACTCCTCCTCCAGGCTCATGATGAGCTCCACGAGGTCGAGGGAATCGGCATTGAGATCATCGACGAACGAGGCTTCGGGGTTCACCTCGGCCTCATCGACGCCGAGCTGCTCGACGACGATCTTCTTCAGCCGCTCGTAGGTTGTCGCCACTGGCTCCTCCCTCCCTGGGTGTCATTCATGCACGTCCGGGACTGCTGCGCTGCGCGGTCCCGGATGCGTCGCCAGCGACTCGGCCACGACATCCCTGGCCACGCGGCCGAGGACCCCGTTCACGAGGCGCCTGGCGGGGTCACCTCCGTAGACCCGCGCGAGCTCGACCCACTCGGCAATCGCCACCCGGGCCGGCGTCGCGGGCGAGTGTAGCACCTCGCAGATGCCCGCACGGAGGAGAACGCGGTCCATCCTGGCCAGGGTGACCACCGGGTATTGCGGCGCCGCGGCCTGGATTCGAGCGTCGATTCGGTCGCGGTTGGCGACCGCCGCGCCCACGAGCAGCCGCGCGTGGCGCGCCGTCTCGGGGTCCCCCTCCGTCTCCCCGAGGTGGCGCTCCAGCACGACCGGCGCGGTGCGCTGCCCGAACTCCGCCTCGAAGAGGGCCGCCAGCGCCAGGCGCCGCGCGGCGCGGCGCGAGCGGACGAGCCCGCTGCCCGATCGTGCGGGTCTTCCGCCCACGCGGTCAGCCGCCGCTGCCGTCGATCCGAACCGTGATCTCGCCGATCGCGAGGCCCAGGAGGCGCTCGACGGCGGCGGCGACGGCCGACCGGACGTCCTCGGCGAGCGGCCCGAGCGGCTGGCCGGGCCGGGCGATGACGACCACCCGGGCCTCCACGACGCCGCCCCGCACCCGGACCGCGATGGGCCGCCCGGCGACGAGACGCCGCCAGCGCGGGCCTGCCCAGCCGACCCGTAGCACGCCCGGCACCTCGAACGCCGCGAGCCTGACGAGGTCGCGGATCACCGACCGGCCCACCACCAGCGCGGGGTTCACTCGACCGGCTCCGGGATCGACACCGGGCCGTCGTCGGCGTCCGCGGTCGCGGGGCGGAAGGCGTCGCCGATCAGCTCGGGGAGCCGGACCCGCGCGGCGGCCGCACCAACGCGGAGCGCGTGCTTGACCATCCGCCGCTTCGCCCGGCCGTGGGTGATGATGACGGTGCCCCGGACCCCGAGCAGCGGCGACCCGCCCAGCACCTCGTAGTCGAAGGTGCGCCGGATCCGTCCGATGCCGGGGCGCATGAGAAGGTAGGCGATCCTGCCGCGCAGGGAGCCCCGGAACTCCTTCGCCCAGAGATCGAAGATGTAGCCAGCAAGTCCTTCGAAGAACTTCATCGTGACGTTGCCGAGGACCGCGTCACAGACCACGACGTCCGCGGGGTGGCGGACCAGGTCGTTGCCCTCCACGTTGCCGACGAAGTTGAGGTCCGAGGCATCGAGGAGCTCGGTCGCCCGCTGGATCCGCGCGTCGCCCTTGCCCTTCTCCTCGCCGATCGAGAGGAGTGCGACGCGGGGCCGGTCGATCCCGAGGGCGCGCTCGGCGAACAGGGCGCCCATGCGGGCGTACTGGGCGAGGTTCTCCGGGGTGGAATCTGGGTTGGCCCCGATGTCGAGCAGGACCAGCGGCCCCGTGTCGGTGACCATCTGGATCGCGAGGGCCGGGCGATCCACGCCGCGCGCGCGGCCGAGGCGCAGGACCGCCGCTGCCATCCCGGCGCCCGTGTGGCCGGCCGTGATCACGGCGTCGGCCCGACCGCGCTTCACCAGGTCGCAGGCGACAAGGATCGAGGCGTCCCTCTTCTCGCGGATCGCCAGCGCGGGGTGCTCGTGCATCTCGATGACCTGGCCGGCGGCCTCGATCGTCACGTTGGGCGGGAGGGCGGCCCCGGCGACGGCGGCGATCCGCCCGGGCGCGCCGACGAGGATCACGTCGTCGTCGGGGTTCTCCGCCGCATAGAGGAGGGCGCCCGCCACGACCTCGTCGGGGGCGTGGTCCCCGCCCATGGCATCGACCGCCAGGCGCACCCGGCGGCTGTGCTCGATGCCCCGGACGGTCGCGAGGTCCATCGGATCCGGCGGCTGGCGGCTGCGGCGCAGGCGGCCGTCAGGAGGCCGTCTCGCCGCCCTTCTTCTTGATCTCGACGGCCAGCCGCCCGTTGTAGTAGCCGCAGCTCGGGCAAACGTGGTGCGAGCGCTTCATGGCGTGGCAGTGGGTGCACTCGACCAGGCTGGGCAGGGTCAGGGCGAGATGCGAGCGCCGGTCGCCCTGCCGGGCGTGCGAGACCTTCCGCTTCGGGAGACCCATCGGGGTTGCTGCTCCTGTCGTCTGCTGGGCGGCGCCGCGCGGGTGCGCAGGGCTGCGATCGTTCGTGCGTGGGGCGTGGCAACGCGCCGGCGCCGTCGGGCCGAAGGCGGAGTCTACCCGGTTTCAGCCCTCGTCGTCGATCCGGAGCTCGCCGAGCATCGCCAGCCGCGGATCGCCCGGCGCGTCGACGTGGTCGTGGGGCCCCAGGTTGAGGTCGCCGCCGCACTCCGGACAGAGTCCCCGACAGTCCGGACGGCAGATGGGCGCGATGGGCGCCGCCAGCTGGATCGCCTCGCGGGCGAGAGGCTCCAGGTCCAGCTCGTGGTGGTCGGTGAGGCGGAGCACCTCCGGCTCGGCGGTGATGTCGAGCCGGAGGCCCGACTGCAGGTCGACGAGCGGGAGCACCTCCTCCTCGATCGGGGCATCGATCGGGATCCTCAACGGGACGAGGCAGCGGGCGCACGTGTCCGCCAATCCGGTCCGGACACTGCCCGTGACGATGATCCCGCGGTTCGTCCGGGCGATCCGGGCGAAGACGGCCACGGGCGGGGCCCCGACAAGGTCATCGCCCAGCTCGACCTCGCCGACCTCCACGGAGATGTCGCGGTGCGAGCCGGGCGCCTCTCCAAGGAGGCCGGCCACGTTGAGGACGAGGGCGCTTGGCGGGACGGTCGTCATCCCGCGCCGCGCGCGCCGGGCTCCTCCGTCCCCTCCCCGGCCGCCCCCGGAGTCTCGTCCCGGACGCCCAGCGCGTCGATCCCCCGCTCGATCTGCCCCAGCAGGCGCGAGATCTCCCCTTCGAGATGGAGCAGGACGTCGGCGGCATAGTCGTCGGCGCCGCGGCGCGTGTCATCGCCTGCGGCCTCGGCCTCGGCGATGATCCGCCCGCTCTCGGCCTCGGCCGCCGCGGTCAGGCCCTGCTCGTCGATGAGCTGGGACGCCTGCTCCCGGGCCCGCGCGACGATCCGCTCCGCCTCCTGGTTTGCCCGCTCGAGGATTCGCTCACCCTCGGCGTTGATCCGGCGCGCCGACTGCACCTCTTCCGGGATGGCGTGGCGCAACTCGTCGATGAGCTCGAGCGCCGCGGCCTGGTCGATCACGACGCTGGACGTCAACGGCAGCCTCTTGCCGTTCGCGAGCATCCCCTCGAGGCGCTCGACGAAGAACATGATGTCGATGGGACGGCCCTCCTCGGCGCCCGGTGCGATGGTGCAGCGATTATAGCGGCGGGCTCTCCTCGCCCGATACCCGCAGGCGCGCCGCCACGCCGGTCGGAACCATGGCCGACACGTCACCGCCGAACCGGGCGATCTCCTTGACCAGGCTGGACGACAGGTACCCGTATTCCAGGGCGGTCATGAAGAAGACCGTGTCGATCTCGGGGGCGAGACGGCGGTTCATGTGGGCCATCTGCAGCTCCGCCTCGAAGTCGGAGACCGCCCGCAACCCGCGCACGATGTGCCGGGCATCCACCGCCCGACAGGCGTCGACCGTCAGCCCTTCGAAGACCCGTACCTCGATCCGCCCGACGAGGTCCGGGAGCGCCTCCGCCACGGCGTCGCGGATCGCCGCCACCCGGCCCTCCGCTTCGTCGGCGGGCGCCTTGCGCGGGTTGACGAGGACCGCCACGACGACCCGGTCGAAGACGCCGGCGGCACGGCGCAGGACGTCGACGTGCCCCAGGGTGATCGGGTCGAACGATCCCGGGTAGACCGCCGTGTGCATCCCGCCTCCGATCAGTCCGCGACCGCGACCCCGCCCGGGTCGCGGCGGTAGATGGTGATCGCGGTCTCGCCGAAGCGGCGGACCCGGGTGGATCGTAGCAGCCCGACCTCCTCCGGCGGCGGCGCTCGCCAGTACGCGGTCACGACAACGGTCGCACCGGCCCGCAGCGGTCCGTCGGGCGCGCCGAGGAGGGCCAGGAGGGCGTCACGGAGTCCCGTCTCGCTGTACGGGGGATCCACGATGGCAAGGTCGAAGCGATCGCTTCGAAGGGCGGGATCTCGGAGAGCCGCCGCGGCATCGCGGCGCACGACGGTCGCGGCCGCGGCGAGGCCCGTCCGCCGCAGGTTCTCGCGGATCACGGCGACGGCGCCCGCATCGCGCTCCACGAGGACGGCCCGTGCGGCGCCGCGCGAGAGCGCCTCGATGGCGGCGGCGCCCGAGCCGGCGCAGAGGTCCAGGACTGCCGCCCCGGGGAGGAAGGGATCAAGCGAGCCGAAGATCGCCTGCTTGACGCGGTCCGCCAGCGGCCGCGTGCCCGGTCCGGCGGCGGCCAGCTGGATCCCACCCGCGATCCCGGCCACGACCCGCCCCGAGCCGGCCATCCCCGTCAGGCCCCCGAGGCTGGCTCGCCCGCGAAGACCCGGGCGAGCCAGCCCCCCGTGAGCTCGCGGGCCAGCGGCGCACCGGCCTGCCGGAAGTCGCCCCGGGGGTCCAGCAATGCCTCCGCCTGCCGGCGGGCGGCCCCGGCCATCTCGCGGTGGTCCGCCCGCGCCAGGGTCGCCACGCGGAGCCGCGGCAGGCCGCTCTGGGCCAGGCCGAGGACATCGCCCTCCCGGCGCAGCGCAAAGTCCGTCTCCGCGAGGTCGAAGCCGTCGGTCGTCCGGGCGACGGCCAGGAGGCGCCGCATCTCCGTGGTCTCCCCGTCCGCGTCGGAGTCCACGAGCTCGTTGGCCTTGCGGCCGGCGAGCGGCACGCCGTCGTGGACGAGCACGCAGTAGGACCCCGCGGTGCCCCGACCGACGCGCCCGCGCAGCTGGTGAAGCTGGGCCAGGCCGAACCGGTCTGCGCCCTCGACGATCATCACGCTCGCCTCCGGCACGTCCACGCCGACCTCGACCACGGTCGTCCCCACCAGGACGTCCAGGCTGCCGTCGCGGAAGCGGGCCATCTCCTCGTCGCGGGCCGCCGCCTTCATCCGGCCGTGGACGAGACCCACGCGAAGGGGCGCCAGGAGGATGCCCAGGCGCACCGCCTCCGCCTCGGCGCCCGCGACGTTCTCCCCGTCGTCCTCGGCCTCGTCGATGTGCGGGACGACGACGAAGGTGCGGTGCCCATCGGCCGCCTCCCCTCGCACGTGAGCCCAGAGCCGGTCGAGATCGTCGGGATGGCGGATGACGGTCCGGATCGGCAGGCGTCCCGCCGGAACGGTCCGCAGGTTCGAGACGTCGAGGTCCGCGTAGACGACCTGCCCGACCGTCCGGGGGATCGGCGTGGCGGTCATCAGCAGGACGTGGGCAGCGCCCCGCGTCGTCTTGGCCTCGAGGGCGCCGCGCTGCTCCACCCCGAAGCGATGCTGCTCGTCGACCACCACGAGGCCCAGGTTCGCGTAGCGCACCCGCTCCGAGAAGAGGGCGTGGGTTCCGACGGCCACGGCCGCCCGGCCATCGGCGAGCGCCCCGAGGGCGGTGACGGCTCCAGGACCGGATAGGGACCCGGTCAGGAGCGTGACCGGGATCCCCAGCGGGGCCAGGAGGTCGCCGAGGGTGGCGGCGTGCTGCCGCGCCAGGAGGTCGGTCGGGGCCAGCAGGGCGCCCTGGACGCCCGCCTCCGCCGCCACGGCCAGCGCGTAGGCGGCCACCGCCGTCTTGCCCGACCCGACGTCGCCCTGGAGCAGGCGGAGCATCGGGTGCCTGCCCGCCATGTCGCGCCGGACGTCGGTCATCGCGGCGGCCTGGTCGGCGGTCAGCTCCACGCTCCGCCCCAGCCGCGCACCAAGGGCATCGACGAGGGCGCCGCGGATCGTCCGGTCGCGGCCGTCGGGCGTCGCCACGCTCACCGCCGCCGCCACGATGCGCTGCCGGCGACGGGCCACCATGCCGACCTGGAGGGCCAGGAGCTCGTCGAAGGCGAGGCGCCGGAGCGCCGCCTCCCTGCGCTCCGGGTCGTCGGGGAAGTGGGCCTGCTCGAGGGCCGCCCCGATTCCGACCAGCCCTTCCGCTCGCAGGAGGGCGGGCGGGAGGTACTCGGGGTAGGGCGGGAGCCGGTCCAGCGCGGCCCGGATGGCGGTGCGCAGCGACTTGAGGGCGAGCCCGGCGGTGAGCGGGTAGATCGGGACGATCCGGCCGACGTGGAGGAGATCGTCGTCGGGCGCCTGGAAGGCCGGGCCGTCGAGGATGGGCGTGAACCCCCGCTTCTTGAGCTTCCCCGAGAAGATGTACTCGGCGCCGGGGACGAGCCGCCGCTCCACGAACTGGCGGCCGTACCACTGCGCCTCCGCGCTGCCGGTCGCGTCGCTGAGCGCGACCGTGGCGACCTGGGTCCCGCGGCGAGCGGTCCGGCCCAGGCGCACCTGGCCGACGCGCGCGCGTGCGCTGACGACGACGCCGTCGGGAAGCGCATGGAGGTCGCGCAGCGGGTGGACGATTCGCAGGTCGTCGTAGCGGCGCGGCAGCCAGACCAGCAGGTCGCGCACGGTCCGCAGGCCGATTCGCCCTCCGAGCCGCCCCAGCGCGGCGGCCCCGGGCAGGCCGCTCGTCCGGAGCGGCGTCGAGAAGGGGTCGGCGGTCGGGGCGGCCGGGCCCGGCTTCGCGCGAGCCCCCGGGGTCGCCACGGCCGCTCCCCTACTCCACGCTGACGAGGTACCGGTAGTGCGGCTGGCCCCCGTGGCGGACCTCGACCTCCTCGACTGCGGGCCAGGCATTCTGCACGAGGCGGGCCAGCCGCTCGGCGTCCGCGAGGTCCGCTCCGTCCCCGTACCAGAGCGTGACGAGGCTGAAGCCGGGCTCGAGCGCCGCGATCCCCGCCAGCACCGCCCGCCCGTGATCGTCGTCCGCCGCGAGCAGCCCGTCGTCCGGGTCGAGAGCCATCGTCTGGCCGCGCCGGACCTTCCGCCCGGAGATCACCGCGTCGCGCACCGCCTCGGTGACGAGGAGGGTCTGGATCGCGCGTCCCGCCTCCAGCATCATTGCGGCGTTGCCGCTCGCGCCTGCCCCCGGGTCCACCTCGAGGAGCGCCGCGATCCCCTCGGCTGCGTTGCGCGTGGGCACGACCCGGACCGGTCGGTCGGCCATCTCCGCCGCCTGGCCCGCGGCCAGCTTGACGTTGGGATTGTTCGGGAGGATCACGACCTCCTCGCCCGGCGATGCGGTGATCGCCGCGAGGATCTCGCCCGCGCTCGGGTTCTCCGCCTGGCCGCCGCGCACGATGGAGACGTGGAGCCGCTCGTCGGCGATGCCGAAGGCCGTCAGGGCCTCGGCGAGGCCGTCCCCCGCCACGACGGCCACGATCCCCAGCGGGACCCGCGGACCGGCGGGCGGCGGCCCGGACGCGGCGGGGACCCGCGAACGCAACCCTGCCGGCCCGCCGGGGGCCGCCCCCGGCGCAGCCTCCCGCGCCTCGCGCACCTCGGCCGTCTGGTGGTCCAGGTCCGTGATCGTCGCGTTCACGATTCGCCCGACCTGCAGCGCCTGGCGGAGGACGAGGTCGGGCCGCCCGTTGTGCACGTGGATCTTGGCCGCCTTGGCGTCGCCGGCGACGTTGACGGACTCGCCGGTCCGAACGAGGTAGGCCCGGATCCGATCGAGGTCAAGTAACTGGCCGGGAAACGGGTGAACGAGGTAGACCGTCTCGTACCCGTGGCCCGTCTCGAGGTGGACGAACTCCGCCGGCATGGGGCTCGGGATCCGTGGCGCGCGGATGGGAGTCGGGACGGCGACCTCGCCGCGCAGGCAGGCGAGCGCCCCCTCGAAGAGCCGCAGAAGGCCGGCCCCCCCGGAATCGACGACGCCGGCCTCGCGGAGGACCGGCAGGAGGCTCGGCGTCTTCTCGAGGGCGCGGGCGGCCGCGTGGGTCGCCGCCGCGAGGACCGCGTCGAGGTCATTCGACCGCTCGGCCGTCTCCACCGCGACCGCCGACGCCTCGCGGATCACGGTGAGCATCGTGCCCTCGACCGGCCGCGGGACGGCCCCGTAGGCCGCAGTCGAGGCGAGGGCGAGGGCATGGGCGAGATCCAGCCCGTTGAAGCGCCGTTTTCCGGCGAACCCCTCGGCCAGTCCGCGCACGATCTGGCTGAGGATGACGCCGGAGTTGCCGCGAGCGCCGAAGAGCGCTCCCTCGCGGAGGCGCTCGGCGACCGCCTCGACGCTCGTCTCCTCGCGGACGTGGCCCAGCATCTCGCGGCACGTGGCCGCCATGTTCGAACCGGTATCGCCGTCCGGCACCGGGAACACGTTGAGCTCATTGATCTCGTCGACGTGCGCCTCGAGGTTGGCGACGGCGGCGCGGACCGCCTCCATGAGGCCGGCGCCGTCGCAGGCGAGGCGGACCACCTACCGGGAGTCCTCGCCCGGCCGGCCGGCATCGGGGTTCGCGGCGCCGGGAGCGCCCCCGCCCGGCGTGCTGAAGGGGCCCGAGGCGAGTCCGGCGACGTGGATCCGGACGGCGCCCACCTCGCGCTCCAGCGCGCGCCGGAGCGCGTAGCGGATCGCCGAATCCACCTGGCGCGCCACCTCGGCGACGGGCAGCCCGTAGGCGATCGTGAGCCGGACGTCGACCGTGACCTCCGGCTGGATCCTCACCCGGATCGCCGGCTTGCCGAGACGCAGGTGGCGCAGGAATGGCTCAGCCAGCCCGATCACCCCGTAGCTGCCCAGGACGGCTGCCCGAACGATCTCCGCGAGGGCACGCTGCGTCACGAGGTCCCGGCCCGGCACGACGGGGCGCCGCGGAGCGTTGAGCATGCGATATCCACCTCCGGGCTGGGCGGGCGGGCGCGGAACGATGTGCTAGCATACAGCCTCCCCGGAACCGGACCGGCGGCGCTTCGACGTGCCGGACACCGGATGGGCGGGCCGGGCCCGCCCCGGTCCTCAAGCACTGCATCCAGAGGAACCCGATGGCCCGTAGCTGCGCGATCTGCGGCAAGGTCGCGATGGGCGGCTTCAACCCGCAGTCGAGCGGGATGAACCGCGTCCGCGTCCACCGGCGCTACCAGCCGAACCTCCAGACGCTCGCCGTCGTGGAGGGTGGCGTGGTGACCCGCAAGCTCGTCTGCACGCGCTGCAAGCGCACCCAGGCGAAGAAGCCCCGCTGAGCGCCGCCGGGTCGCCACCCGGCCGGCCCTCTCCCCCGGCCTGGTCCGTCCGACGCGACCGGGCCGTTTCGCGCCCGGCGCGCCACGCCCGAGTGATGCTCGTGCCGCCGGGTCGCCGCGCTACCGGACGGCCGTGTCCAGCCAGAGCGTGAACGGGCCATCGTTGACGAGCTCGACCTCCATCGAGGCGCCGAACAGGCCCCGCTCGGTGGGCACGCCCAGCTCCTCGAGCCCCGCGCAGAAGCAGTCGTAGATCACCGACGCATGGGCCGGCTCCGCGGCCCCCGTGAACCCGGGCCGCCGGCCGTGAGACGTGTCCGCGTACAGGGTGAACTGGCTCACGGCCAGGACCGACCCGCCGACGTCGCCGAGGGCGAGGTTCGTGCGCCCCTCGGCGTCGGCGTGGATCCGCAGCTCCACCACGCGGCGGGCCAGCGTCCGGGCGGCCGCGGCGTCGTCGTCTGGCGCCACGCCGAGGAGCACCAGGATCCCGCGCCCGATCGCCCCGACGCACCGGCCATCCACCCGCACCTCGGCCCGGGCCACGCGCTGGACGAGCGCCCGCACCTACGCGTCCCGGGGACCCGGACCCGCGGCGCCGGCCGCTGCCCGCGCCGCGGCCGCCTCGGCGTGGAGGGTGTCGCGGCGCACGCCGAATCGCTCCTCCACCCAGGTGACCGACACGCGGGGCACCAGGAGATCCATGTCGCGCATCCCGTCCGGCCCCACGAGGCCGCCCCCGCGCAGCATGACCACGGGCACGCCGGCCGCCTCGATCGCGTCACGCAGGGGCTCGCCGAGGGCGCGGGGCAGGCTCGCCAGTCGCACCATCTGCTCGCGGGGCGCGGGCGGGACGCCGTCGTTGAGCTCGATCGCGTAGCCCTCGTCGGCGAGGGCGCGCATGAGCCGAACCTCGCGACCGGGGTTGCGTCCCCTGGCGAAGATGGCCGTGCCCGCGATGAGGACGTCGGCGCCGAGGCCGCCGACCATCTCGGCGGTCTCGCGGTTCACCCCGCCGTCGACGTGCACCTCGCCCCCCCACGGCTTCTTGGCCAGCAGCCGTCGGGCCTCCGGGATCTTGCGCTCCGCCACCTCCCCCAGGAAGGCCTGGCCGCCGAACCCGGGCTCGACCGTCATGACCATCACGATGTCGAGCAGGTGGCGGTATGGCTCCAGCGCCGCCATCGGGGTCCCGGGTCGCATGGCCAGGCCCGCCGCGCGCCCCGCGGCCTTGATCCGCCGCAGGAGGGGCTCGATCGGCTCCTCCACCTCCACGTGAACGGTGATCGAGTCGCACCCGGCCGCCACGAAGTCGTCGAGCCAGCGCCCCGGCTCCGCGATCATGAGGTGGGCGTCGAAGGGCGCCTCCGTCACCGGCCGCAGGTGGGCGATCGTCGTCCACCCGAAGGTGAGGTTGGGGACGAAGCGGGCGTCCATGACGTCGAGGTGAATCCGGTCGGCGCCGGCCTTGACGGCCCGGCGGACCTCGCGGGCCAGGTTCCCGAGGTCGGCGTTGAGGATGCTCGCGGCGACCAGGGCTCGGCCGGTGCCCATCAGCGAGCCCCCGGGGCGGCAGGGCGGCGGCGCGGGACGGG
>JAZDPM010000022.1:0-6249 GCA_043797725.1 Chloroflexota bacterium | reverse complement strand
CTCGTCCGGCTTCGGCGTGGCGGCTGGGGGCGGCGCGGCCGCGGCCGCCGGCGAACCCGGGCGGTCCGCGTCCCCGCGGGCCGCCTCCGCGGGCTCGGGCCCGACCGGACCCCCGTCATCGTCGTCGGGCCAGATCTCGTCGTCGTACTCGTCGTCGTAGAACCCGTCGTCGTCCGGGACCCGGTCGGTCTCGCCGGCAACCGGCCGAGCCAGGAAGGCCGCGGCCGCGACGAAGCCGCCGGCGTGGGCGAGCGCGGCGAGCGAGACGCCCACCGGTGAGCGGATTGCCTCCCCGAGCCGGGTGCCGAAGCCGCCGAACGCATCGAGCATCGGCGCGAGGCCGGGGTTGTCGTAGAAGGGCAGGGTCAGGATCCCGTAGAGGTTCGCCATGTTGGCGGCCGCGAGGACCGCGTAGACCGCCGCCCAGCGGGGCCGGAGGACCAGGAGGATCGCCCCGAGGGCGAAGAACGGGTAGAGATAGCGCTCGTGGACGCGCGTGGGGAGGATGAAGAAGGCGACGGCCATGACGGTCATGGTCACCAGGAGCGCGCGGCGATCGTCGTGGCGGCGCCACAGGACGACCATGAGCACGCCGACCGCCGCGGCGATGAGGCCGCCCCCGATGAGGACCGCGGGGACTCCCAGCAGGGCCAGGAACAGGTCGGTCGAGTCGGCCGGGTTGGCCGCGTCGCGGATCCACGTCCCGGCGGACGCCAGCCCGGAGCCGTCCATCGAGACGAGAGCCCAGGGGTTGTAGGCATTCACCGTGGCGTACGGGTAGCCGCCCGCGGTCTGGAGAACCTGGCCGAGGAGGCTGTTCTCCAGGGGGATCCCCAGGAACGGGATCGGCACTATCGCCAGGCCGAACGGGAGGCAGACGAGCGTCGCGGTCACGAGCCCGGCGATGGTCGTGGTGATGATCCGGGCCGGACCGCCTCCCAGCCGGCTGCCGTCGGCCGGCCGCTCCACCCAGTGGCGGCGGATGATGACGATCGCGGCGAGGGGGATCAGGATCCCGAACTGGGGCTTGATGATCGCCGCGATCGTCGTGAGGATCGCGGCGCGCTCCGACCGGCCGCCCCACAGCTCCCGGAGGGCGAGCAGCAGGACCAGCGTGCCCACGGAGTCGACCTGGGCCCAGATGGCGCTGTCGAACCACGTCACGGGGACCAGCAGCACGACGGCCGCGGCCGTGAGGGCGCGACTGCGGCTCGCGCCAAGGTCGGCGGCGAGGGCGAAGACGGCAAGGGCGAGGCCCAGGTCGGCGGTGATCGCGGGCAGCTTCAGGAGATCGCCGACCGGCGCACCCGTCGCCTGGCTGACCAGGCCCAGCGCCCACAGCACGTAGAGGTAGCCCGGCGTGTAGTCGACGAAGATCGGGCGGTCGTAGAGGCCCCACGGCCCGTGCCGGGCAAGCTCCGTCGCCCACCCGCTGAAGCTCCCGAGGTCCACGCCGAACCCGGAGCCGGGCAGCAGGACGTATGCGATGATGAGTCGGAGGGCGAGACCGAGCGCAAGAAGGACGCCGAGCGGAACGACGGCGTCCCGCATGCGAACCCGGGCCTGCTCGCCGGCCCGCGCGCTCTCGCCCGCTGCGGGGCCTGGCACGGGTTGTTGGTACGGCCTCCCTGGAACGAGCGCTGAGGTGGACCGGATTATAGCCCAGGGCCCGCCGCCCGATCCCGGTGGCGCCCTCGTCAAGACGGCCGCCCTGCGTGCCCGGCTGGTGCTCGCCGCCGGCCTGGGCCTCGTGCTCGCGTTCCTGGTGCTCTACCAGCTGACGCGGCCCGCCCAGCAGGTCATCTACAACCACTTCGCCTGGCAGGCGCAGGCGTGGCTGGACGGCGCCTTCTCGATCGAGTACCCCGTCGCCGCCTCGGCTGACGGACCCGGGAACGAGTACTTCAACGACGTGATCCCGGTCGGGGGCGCCGCCGGCCGCCCGACCGGCCGCGGCATGATCCCCTTCCCGCCGCTCCCCGCCGCCGTCCTTCTCCCGTTCGTTGCCGTTCTCGGCCTGGCCGTCGACCAGGTGCTGCTCGCCGTCGTCATCGGCGCGCTCGACGTCGCGGTCGCCTTCTGGGTCCTCGGTCGGCTCCGCGTGCGGTGGGCCCTCCGCTTCCTCATGGCCGTCTTCGTGGGCGGGGGGGCGGCCCTCTGGTACGCGGCATCTACCGGCTCAACCTGGTACTTCGCCCACGTCGTCGCGGTCGGCCTGGCGCTCGGCGCCGTCGGCCTGGCCCTGGGCGGCAGGCGGCGCGGCGACGAAGGTGACCCGACGGCCCACCGGCCGCCCCTCGACGGCCGCCAGCTCGCCGCCGGCTTCCTGCTCGGGCTCGCGGCGACGAGCCGGCTGACCGTCGCCTTCGGCTTCCCGTTCCTCCTCCTGGTCGGGGGTGGCGGGTGGGTGCGGCGCGGGGGATCCGCGGCGATCGGCATGGCGATCCCGATCCTCGGGCTCCTCGCCTACAACCTCGCCTCGACGGGATCTCTCTTCAGCCCGGTCTACGAGGCGCTCTATCGCTACGAGGTGCTGGCCTACCCGGACCTCGGCTACAACGGCGCGTGGTCCCTCCAGGACGTCCGCTACGTCCCCCAGAACCTCGGGATCATGCTCTTCAGCCTGCCCACGCTCATGCCGCCCTGCGATCCGGGCGTGGCCCGCCTGGCGTGGAGCGCGGCCGGCTGCTCGTGGGCGGTTCCCGGGCAGGCCGGGATGAGCCTGCTCCTCACGAGCCCGGCCTGGCTGCTGGCGCTGCCCTCCCTCGCCCTGCTGCGCGACCGCCGGGTCGCGGGCGCCCTCCTCGCGACGCTGGCCATCGCGACCGTCAACCTGGCCCACTTCAGCCAGGGCTGGGTCCAGTTCGGGTATCGCTTCAGCCTGGACTTCGCCCCCTTCCTCCTCGTCGCCGTGGGCCTCGGCGCCGAGCGCTTCCTCGGGTCGCGCGGCGCGCTCCGACGGGGCCGCCTGGCCCTCGTGGGCGGCCTCGTGGCCCTCTCGGTCGCCGTGCAGGCGTGGGGGATCGCCTGGGCCCGGACGCTCGGCTGGTGAGCACCGCCGGGGCGCTCCTTCACCGGTGGTCGGCCGTGGCGACACCCGCGCTGGTCGGCGTCGTCGCCTTCGTCCTCGCCCGCGGCGTGCTCCTCCCCGGCCAGGGCTTCTGGGACACCGGCGAGTTCCAGGCCGTCCCGCCCGTCTTCGGCACGGCCCATCCCACCGGCTATCCAAGCTACGTGCTCCTGGGCTGGCTCGCGTCGCTCGTCCTGGGCCCGGCCGGCGAGCCCGCCCTGCGGATGAACCTCCTGTCGGCCGTTCTCCTGGCGACGGCGGCGGGCCTCACGGTCGTCCTCGTCCGGCAGCTCACCGATCGCTCCTTCGTGGCCCTTGCCGTGGGCCTCCTCCTGGCGCTCACGCCGATCCCGTGGCGGATGGGCGGCTTCGCCGACCCGCACGCGCTCCACCTCGCGCTCATGGCAGCCCTGCTGGTCCTGCTCGTGGCCTGGGAGCGGCGGCGGCGCGCGGGATCGCCCCGGGCGGACCGGTGGCTCGTGGCCTCGGCCGCCCTCTACGGGGTCATGCTGGGAAACCAGGCCCTGACGGTCCTGCTGGCTCCCGGCATCGCCTTCTTCGTCGTCGCGGTGGAGCCGCGGATCCTGCTCCGCCGGGGACTGGTGGCCCTCTGCGCCGGGGCTCTCCTCGGCACGACCGCCGCCCTCTACCTCCAGCTGCCGATCCGCGCCGCGATGGGCGCCCCGCTCGTCTACGGGCTCCCGGGCACGTGGGACGGCTTCTGGTACATCGTGCTCGCCGAGCAGTTCCGCGGCGACCTCGTGGACCCGCTCGGCGATCTCGGGGGCAAGGTCGGCGACCTCGCGACGCTCGCCGGAGCGCAGCTCGGGATCCTGGCGGCGGCCATCCCGGCGGCGTTCCTGCTCACGGCGGTGCGGCGCCCCCGGTTCGCCCTCCTCACGGCGACCTGGCTCCTTGTCACGTGCTGGTTCGCCGCCTCCTACACCAACGCCGTGATCGATCGCTACTACCTGGGTCCCGTGCTCGTCGTGGTCGCCTGGCTGGGCGTCGCCTCCGGCGTCCTCGTGGAGATCCTGGCGCCCGGGGCCCAGGGGGACCCGGGCGCGGCCGGCCACCTGGAACCGGAAGGCGCCCCATCCCGGCGGGGCGGAGCAGCTCGCCTGGCGGCGACCGCCCTTGCGGCGGTGCTGGCCGCGTCACTGGTGCTCCCGGCGGCCCTCGCCGCGCCCGCGACGGCGTCCCGGATCGACATGTCGCACGACACGCGGGCGGCCGACTGGAGCCGCTGGGCGCTCGGGGCCGTGGGGGCCGACGCCGTCGTCGTCTCGTGGTGGAGCTTCTCCACGCCCCTCTGGTACCGGACCGTCGTCCTCGGCGAGCGGGCCGACGTCCGCATCGTCGACGACCGCGACCGCCTCGACGAGGATCTCGGGAGCGTCGACGACGTCATCCGGGCCAACCTCGGGACGCGGCCGGTCTACCTCGTGCGCAAGCCCGCCGAGCTCGGCGCCCTCGGGGCAACCTGGGCCCTGGAGACGATCCCGGACCCGCTGGGCATCCAGCCGCTCTACCGGGTCGTCGGCCCGCGGCCGGGGGCGGGGCGGGCCGCGCCTTGAACCGCCGTCCAGGCTCCGCCCGCTACCATGAAGCCATGAGCCTTGACACTCCGTCGCGCGTCCCCGCTCTCTCCTACTTCTTCCCGGCCCACGACGAGGAGGCGAACCTCGAGGCGCTGGTGCTGGAGGCGCTCGAGGCCCTGCCGGCGCTCGCGGATCTCTTCGAGATCATTGCCGTCGACGACGGCTCGAGGGACGCCACCGCCGCGATCGCGGACCGCCTCGCGGCGGCGCACCTGGACGTCGTCCGCGCCGTCCACCACCCCACGAACCTCGGCTACGGCGCCGCACTCCGCTCGGGCTTCCGGGCAGCTCGCTACGACCTCGTCTGCTTCACGGACGGCGACCGCCAGTTCCGGGTGGCCGATCTCGGCCGCCTGACCGGCCGGCTCGCAGGGGCCGACATTCCCGACGTCGTGGTCGGCCACCGGATCAGGCGGGCCGACCCGCCCATCCGGACGATCTACGCCCGCCTGTACAAGATCGCAAACCGGGTCTGGTTCGGCCTCCGGGTGCGCGACGTGGACTGTGCCTGCAAGCTCTTCCGGCGGGTGTCCCTCGAGGGAGTGCGGGTCGAATCCGGGGGCGCCTTCTTCTCGGCCGAGCTTCTCATCAAGCTGCGCGCCGCGGGGCGCTCCCTCGTCGAGGTCGGCGTGCCGCACTACCCGCGGACGGCCGGCTCCCCGACCGGAGCCCGGCCGTCGGTCATCTGGCGCGCGGTGAAGGACTTCTGGGGCCTGCGGCTCCGGATGTGGTCGGATCGGGGCCGCGCGCTGCGCCGCGGCGAGGCGATCGTGGAGTCTGCGCCCGGGTCCTGACGCCCGGCCGGCCTACTCGCGGGGCGGTCCCTCCCGGGGCCGATCGGTGCCCGGCTCGACGTCGAGCGAGTTCACGAAGTCGCGGAAGATGGAGAGGCGCTCCTCGTCGACCGGCTCGTCGTCGTCGGCCCGGTCGCTCTCCACGCCGGCGCGGTCAAGGACCTCCTCCGCGGCGTAGATGCGCGCGCCCGTCCGCACGGCGAGCGCCAGTGCGTCGGACGGCCGCGCGTCGATCTCGAGGACTCGCCCGGCCGCCTCCAGCAGGATCCGGGCGTGGAAGGTCTCGTCGGCTAGATCGGCGATCACGACCTCGCGGATCGTGGCTCCCAGCTCCGCCAGGATGCCCGCAAACAGGTCGTGCGTGAGCGGCCGCTCCGGAGAGAGCCCCTGGAGCCTCATCGCGATCGCGTTCGCCTCCCACGGCCCGATCCAGATCGGGAGGAAGCGATGGCGCTCGGGGTCCTTGAGGATCACCACGTGCTGGGTCGAGAGCATGTGCACCCGCACGCTCTCGACGACCATCTCGATCAGGCGCCCGCCCATGGGGCGATTATCCTACGGAGCGGGTGTTGCGGTCGGCTTGGGCTTGGCCGTCGGCTTTGCCGAGCCCGCCGGGGACCCGCCCGGGCTGCCCGAGGGCGCCGGAGATGGCGTGGGTAGCGTGGAGACGTCCTGCAGTGTCGCCACGCCGATCCGCTGCTCGTTGATCCAATAGACGACCGGTGCCTGCCCGCTCGCCCGGTTCACGACGAAGAAGCCCCGGACGTCGGCCCAGTCCGGGCCG
>JAZDPM010000295.1:0-5997 GCA_043797725.1 Chloroflexota bacterium | reverse complement strand
GATCGTCCGGACCTCGCACGCCCGCGAGAAGATCCGCCAGTGGTTCAAGAGGAAGGACCGCGACGAGAACATCATCCACGGCAAGGAGGCCCTCGAGCGCGAGCTCAAGCGGCTGGCCCGGACGACGCCCGCCGCGATCGGCCACGACCGGCTCCTGGAGGCGGCGAAGCACCAGGGGCAGGAATCGCTCGACGACTTCTACGCGGCCATCGGCTACGGCGCGATCTCGGCCCAATCGGTCGTCATGCGCCTCGGCGTCGTCGACGACGGGCAGCTCGCCCTGCCGGCGACAGCACCGGCGCAGGCCCGGGCCGGCGGCGTCCGGGTCAAGGGGGTGGGGGACCTCCTGGTCCGGTTCGGGAAATGCTGCCACCCCATCCCCGGCGACCCGATCGTGGGCTTCATCACGCGGGGCAAGGGCGTCACGGTCCACCTCGGCCGCTGCCCGACGGTGGTGAACGAGCGCGAGGTGGCCCGCCTCATCGACGTCGAGTGGGAGGCCGCCCCGGCGCAGACCTACCCGATCGCGATCCGGGTCGAGGCCCACGACCGGACCGGGCTCCTCAACGACATCGCGGGCGCCGTCGCGGAGAGCAAGGTCAACATCGTGGCGGCCAACATGTCGGTCACCCAGGACCGCACGGCGATCGTGGAGGCGACCCTCCAGGTCGCCTCGGTCTCCCAGCTCGCGAAGGTGATGAGCCGCCTCGAGCAGGTCAAGGACGTCGTCTCGGTCCAGCGCAACCTGGGGTAGGGCCCGGTCCGGCCCGCCGGACCATGCTCCTAGGCGATGACGCCGTACAGCCAGGCGCCGGCCAGCATGCCGACGACGATCGCGGCGATGACCAGCGTGGCCAGGACCCGTCCGTAGCTCATCGCTCGGCGTCTTCCAGCAGCTCCGACTTCGCCCGGGCGAACTCCTCCTCGGTCAGCGAACCCGCCTCGCGGAGGGCAGCAAGGCGCTCGAGGCGCTCGACGAGGGCGTCCTCGTCGCGTTCATGAGCGACCCCGGCCCCGGCCACCACGCGGGCACCCGCGGCGATGTCGAGCGAGACATTGTCCCGCACCGCGGATCTCCGGTCGGCCGGCCCATCGGCCGCGATGGAGCCGGACCCCCGGCCGGGCATGCCGAGCCGGTTCGCGGTGGCGCGGGAGAGGCGCGTCGCAGGCTGGGACATCGGGCTCCGGGCCGCGGACAGGCCGACGAGGAGCGGCCCGATCGCCATCGCCTCGAAGACCACGCCGCAGACCACCCAGCTCCACGCCCAGCCGGGGTCGTCGCCGGGTGGGTTGAAGCCGTACTCGAGGAAGTTGTAGCCGAGCACGCCGAAGAGGGCCGGCCAGGCGAGGAACACCGCGTACCCGGCGCCGATGCCGAGCTTGGCGCCCTTCCAGGCCATGAGGAGGACCGCCACGAACCCGCCCAGGAACCCCAGCAGCGTGGCGAGCGGGGCGCCCTCCGGACAGTGCTGCTCGATGACGTACGGCCCACCCTCGGCGCAGAACCCCCCGACGTCCATGATCGCGCGCATCCCCAGGAACAGCAGGGTGATGGCTGCCGCCAACCCCGCCACGCCCAGGAGGAAGATGACGACATCCGGGATGGCGGGGCCCGGCCGGCGCGACGGATCGTGCACGGGACGAGTGTACCGTCGCCTGAAAGGGCCCCGGGCGTCGTTGGCGCTGCCGTGTGCGGCCCGGGCGCCCCGCGAGCGGCGCGCCCGTCGGACGCCAGCTCCGCTGGTCTGGAGCCGTCGCGGCGCCGACTTCACAGCCGATAGACTTGGCGGCGATGCTCACCTTCCGCGCCCCCCGGGGCACCCGCGACCTCCTCCCCGCCGACCGGGCTCCGTTCTCCCGCCTCGAGCGCATCGCGCGCGACCTCGCCGGGCGCTACGGCTACCGCGAGATGGAGACGCCGCTCTTCGAACAGGGGGCCGTCTTCGAGCGGGGGATCGGCGAGGGCACCGACGTCGTCGAGAAGGAGCTCTTTCGGGTCGCCCCGAGCCGCGGCGAGGAGCGCGAGCGCTGGGCCCTGCGCCCCGAGGCGACGGCGGGGATCTGCCGGGCCTACGTCGAGCACGGCATGCAGACCTGGCCGCAGCCCGTGAAGGTCTCCCTGCTGGGCCCGATGTTCCGGTACGACCGGCCCCAGGCCGGCCGCTACCGGCAGTTCTGGCAGTGGGACGTCGAGGCGATCGGCGACGCAGGGCCGGCCGTGGACGCCGAGCTGATCGAGCTGGGGGCCCGCTTCTACCGCGAGGCCGGCCTGGCCGACGTGGAGATTCTCCTCAACTCGATCGGCGACCCGGCCTGCCGGCCGGCCTACGTCGCCGACCTGGCGGCCTGGTTCCGGCGCCATGCCGACGCCCTGCCGGAACCCGAGCGGCAGCGCCTCGAGACGAATCCGCTGCGCCTCCTCGATTCGAAGGAGCCCGCGATGGCGGCCCTGGTTGCCGCCGCCCCGAAGATCAGCGAGCGGCTCTGCGACACGTGCGCGGCCCACTTCGCCGCCGTCCGGGGCCACCTCGACGCGATCGGCGTCGCGTACCGGATCGAGCCTGCTCTCGTCCGCGGGCTCGACTACTACGCCCGCACGACCTTCGAGTTCTACCGGCGGGGCGCCGAGGGGCAGCAGCAGGCCCTGGGCGGCGGCGGGCGGTACGACGGCCTGGTGGCGCTGCTCGGCGGCAAGCCGACACCGGGGATCGGGTTCGCGCTCGGGCTCGACCGCGTCGTCCTCGCGCTCGCGAGCGCCGGCGCGGCCCCCGCCGAGGAGTCGGCCCCGATCGCCGTCGTCGTCGGCGCCGACCCGTCCGACACCGCCGGACGCCTGGCGGTCGCGACGCGCCTCCGCGACGTCGGAATCGCCGCCCGGGCCGACCTCTCCCGGCGCAAGCTCGGGCGCCAGCTGGAAGCTGCCGTGAAGGAGGGCGCCCACTACGCCGTGATCCTCGGGGACGAGCTCGGGGCGGGGGACGTCCAGCTGCGAGACCTCGACGCCGCGTCGCAGAAGCTGATCCCCCTCGCCGACCTTCCCGCCCTCCTTCGCCGAAAGATGCCCGGGGCCTGAGCGGGCCGCAGCCGGCGCGAGCAGCGTGCGGATTGGGTGTTGATCCCCCCGCGATGCGGCCAACGGCATCGAAATCCAGGCCGTCACCTCGGGCGGGACCCGACGTTGACGCCGTGGTCCACAATCCGTGGATCACGGGTCGCGGCCCAGTCGACCCGCTCGGGAGGCGAGCGCCCATGCAGGTCCCGGACCCCTTCCCGGCGAGCGTCATCCGCGCGCCTTCGCCCACCGCCGACTGCACCTGTGAGCACTGGGTCCACTGCGATCACGCCTGCCACGGGCGCCGCTGCGACCCGGTCGACAACACCTGCGACGTCGCCTTTCTCCCCGACGAGGGCGGCCTGACCCGCTGGGGCTGCGCCGACTGCACGCCGGGCGAGGGCGCCCCCCACTACCTCGGCTGCGAGCTCATCGGCTGGCACGTTCCGGCGCGGAGGGATTTCCCCGGCTGAGGCGGTGGCCGACGGGGCGGGGTCGGGCGGTCAGCGGCGCGATCGAGGGGCCCGCGTCGCGGCCGAGGCGGACCAGCCGCTACCATGTGGCGGCCATGACTGAGCCCACCCCCCGCCTCGCCACTCCGTACCGGACCCACACCTGCGGCGCACTTCGTGCCGGCGACGAGGGGCGCACGGCGCGCCTGGCCGGCTGGGTCCATCGCCGCCGCGACCACGGCCAGCTCGTCTTCCTCGACGTTCGCGACCGCCACGGGATCACCCAGGTCGTCGTCGACGCGGCCGACGAGCCCGACGTGCACGCCGCCGCCGTGCGCTGCCGCCCGGAGTTCGTGGTGACCGTCGAGGGTGCGGTCGCGCGCCGCCTGCCGGGCAGCGAGAACGCCCGCCTCACCACCGGCGAGATCGAGCTCCGGGCCCGCGAGCTGACGATCCTGGCCGAGGCGAAGACGCCACCCTTCTACATCAACGAGCCTGATGCGCCGGTCGACGAGTCGGTCCGCCTCCAGTACCGCTACCTCGACATCCGGCGGGAGCCGATGCTGCGCCGCCTCCTCCTGCGGTCGAAGCTCGTGTCGGAGATCCGGCGCGTCCACGAGGACCACGGCTTCGTGGAGATCGAGACGCCGATCCTCATCAAGAGCACCCCCGAGGGCGCCCGCGACTTCATCGTCCCCTCGCGCCTGCAGCCGGGGACTGTCTACGCCCTGCCCCAGAGCCCCCAGCAGCTCAAGCAGCTCCTGATGGTCGCGGGGATGGACCGCTACTTCCAGATCGCGCGCTGCTTCCGTGACGAGGATCTCCGGGGCGACCGGCAGCCGGAGTTCACCCAGCTCGACCTGGAGATGAGCTTCGTCGCCGAGGAGACGGTGATGGAATTCGTGGAGACCATGGCGGTGGCCGTCTCCCGGGCCGTCACCCCGGGACGGCCGCTGCAGGACGTCCCCTTCCCGCGCTTCACCTACGACGAAGCGCTCGAGCGCTTCGGATCCGACAAGCCGGACCTCCGCTTCGCCATGGAGCTCGTGGACCTCGCCCCGGTCCTCCGCGGCGCGGACGGGAACCCGGCCTCGGGCTTCCGGGTCTTCGACGAGGCGCTCGCCTCCGGCGGTCGCGTCAAGGCGATCGCGGTCCCGGGCCTGGGCGGCGCGAGCCGCAGCCAGGTCGACGAGCTGACCGAGACGGCGAAGCGCTTCGGCGCCCGCGGCCTCGTCCATCTCGCGGTCGCGGCCGACGGGATCCACGGACCGACCGTCAAGTTCCTCGGTGATGAGCGAGCCCGGGAGATCGCCGACCTCGTCGGGGCGAGCGAGGGGGACCTCCTCCTCGTCGTCGCGGACGCTCCGCACATCGTCGCCGACGTCCTGGGCCGGCTTCGGGCGGAGCTCGGCAACAGTCTCGGCCTGGCTGATCCGGACGTGCTCGCGTACTGCTGGGTCCACCGCTTCCCGATGTACGAGTGGGACGAGGACCGGAAGGGCTGGCACGCCACCCACAACCCCTTCTCGGGCGTCGTCCCCGAGGACGAGCCGCTGCTCGTCACCGCGTCGGGCGATCCCTACCGTCCCACCCGGGACGACCCGGCAGGCCGGGCCCGGGCGATGCAGTACGACCTGGCCCTCAACGGCTGGGAGCTCGGCGGCGGCTCCGTCCGGATCCATCGCCGCGACCTCCTGGAGCGCAGCTTCGCTCTTCAGGGCCACGGCCTCGAAGCGATGCACGAGAAGTTCGGGGGGATGCTGGAGGCATTCGACCACGGCGCTCCGCCGCACGGCGGCATCGCCCTCGGAATCGACCGCTGGGCGGCCCTCCTCGCCCAGCAGGTGAACATCCGCGAGGTGATGGCGTTCCCCAAGACCTCGTCCGGGATGGACCTCATGCTTGACGCGCCGAGCGCCCCGGAGCCCGAGCAGTACGCGGAGCTGGGCCTCCGGTTCGTCGGCCTGGCGGAGAAGGACTGAACGCGCCCGACGACGACGCCGGACACGGCGAGGCCCCGACGACGCCGGGCGCGGCGCGGCCCCGACAGAGCCGGGCACGGCGAGGCCCGGCGGTCCCCGGCGCTACGTGGGCCCCTGCCCGTACTTGCCGCGCGCGCGACAATGGACGGCGGCCACGGAGTCGACCCGCGCCCAGAGATGGAGGCCAGCACGATGGCAACCCAGTTCGTGGTCCAGCTGGACAATCGGCCCGGCTCGTTCGCAAGGCTCACGCGCGCCCTCGCAGAGCGCGACATCAACCTCCGCGGGATCTCGGGCGGCGGGGCCGGGGCCGGGGCATATGCCGTCCTGACCACCGACGACGACGCCGCGACGCGGCAGGTTCTGCGCGCGGGCGGCTACCCGTACGTCGAGGGCGAGACGCTGATCGTGGAGGTCGAGGACAAGCCGGGTGGCCTGGCCTCGGTGGCCGAGAAGCTGGCAGCTGCCGGCGTGGACATCCGGGGCGTCCTCTTCGTGGGGTCCGGGGAGG
>JAZDPM010000287.1:0-4203 GCA_043797725.1 Chloroflexota bacterium | reverse complement strand
CGGCGGCTCCATGGCGACCATCGCCAGCAATTGCATCATGTGATTGGCCGCCATGTCGCGCAGCGCGCCGGCCTCTTCGTAGTAGGTGCCCCGGCCTTCCACGCCCACCGACTCGGCCACCGTGATTTGGACGTTGTCGATGTAGCGCCGGTTCCATACGGGCTCGAAAATGCTATTCGCGAAGCGGAAGACCAGCACGTTCTGCACGGTCTCCTTGCCCAGGTAGTGGTCGATGCGGTAGACCTGCGATTCGCGGAACACCTTGCCGACCTCGCGGTTGAGGCGCAGCGCGCTCGTCAGGTCGCGCCCGAAGGGCTTCTCGATGACGATCCGTCGCCAGCCCTCGCCGTGGTGCTCGTGGTCGAGCCCCGCCCGCCCCAGGCCGCCGACGATCTGGGCGAAGGCGGACGGCTGGGTCGCCAGGTAGAAGCAGCGGTTGCCGCCCGTGCCCTGGCCCGCGTCGATCTCGTCGAGCCGCGTCGCGAGCCCGTCGTAGAAGGCCTGGTCGTCGAAGTCACCGCGGAAGTAGGTGATCCGCGCGGCGAAGGCCTCCCAGGCCGCCGTCTCGATCGGCAGGACCCGGCTGAACTGCTCCAGCGAGGCCCGGAGCTCGGCCCGGAACGCCTCGTCGGCATAGGGCCGGCGGCCGATCGCCACGACGGCGAGCTCGTGGGGGAGGAGGTTCGTGCGCCAGAGCTGGAAGAGCGCCGGGACGACCTTGCGATGGGCCAGGTCGCCCGTGGCGCCGAAGAGGACGAAGAGCGCGGGGTCCGGCACGCGCTCCAGGCGCAATCCTTTGCGGAGCGGGTTGGCGGCGGCCTTCGGGGCGGGGCGCCTCTTCCCGGCCCGGGCCAGGCGCAGCTCGCGCGCGGTCTGCGGGCCCCCGTCGGCCGGACGAGGGGCGGGCGCCGCGGCCGGCGTTCCTGGCTTCGCGGGCCTGGTCACCTGGGCCGCTACTCGGTCTTCACGGCGTGGCCGCCGAACTCGTTGCGGAGCGCGGCGAGGACCTTGGCCCCGTAGCTCTCGTCCTGCCGGGAGCGGAAGCGGGCCTGGAGGGAGAGGGTGATGACCGGCGCCGGGACGTCGCGGTCGATGGCCTCCTGGACCGTCCAGCGGCCTTCGCCGGAGTCGGCCACCCAGTCCTTGATCCCGTCGAAGTCCGGGTTCTTCGAGAGCGCGTCAAAGAGCAGGTCGAGGAGCCAGCTGCGCACCACGGAGCCGTAGCGCCAGATTCCGGCGACCTGCTCGAGGTCGAGGTCGTAGTCGCTCGCGTGCATGATCTCGAAGCCTTCGGCGTACGCCTGCATGAGGCCGTACTCGATGCCGTTGTGGACCATCTTCACGTAGTGGCCGGCGCCCGGCCCGCCGACGTGGGCGTAGCCGTCCGGGGGGGCCAGCGAACGGAAGATCGGCTCGAGCGGTTCTACCGCGTCGCGGTCGCCGCCGACCATCATGCAGTAGCCCACCTGGAGGCCCCAGATCCCGCCCGACGTGCCGGCGTCGACGTACCGGAGCCCCTTCTCGGCGACCATGGCGTGGCGCCGGACGTCGTCGTGGAAGTTCGTGTTTCCGCCGTCGATGATCGTGTCATCGGGGGCGAGGAGCCCCATGATCTCGGCGATCATCGCCTCGGTTGCGTCGCCGGCCGGGACCATCACCCAGACCGCGCGTGGTGCCGGCAGCTTCGCGACGAGCTCCTCCAGCGAGAAGGCCCCGTCCGCGCCCTCGGTCATGATCTCCCGCGTCTTCTCCGGCGTCCGGTTGAAGGCGACCACCTCGTGCCCATCGCGGACGAGGCGGCGAACCATGTTGGCGCCCATCCGGCCGAGGCCGATGAAGCCGATGCGCATCTGGGGATCCTCCGTGTGGAGTGCCGGAGCGCCGGAGCGTCGGCGCCAGCGAACGGTGCGTGGCTAGTGACGAAGTGCTGCGGCAAGCGCAGCGTCCAGCGCGGCGAGCCCGGCGTCCACGTCGGCGCCGAGGTGGACCCGCAGCACCGGGAGGTCGTGCGACTCCAGCGCCTCGAAGTCGCCGCGCGCCTGGGCGTCGACCAGCTGGCCGAAGGTGTACGGCTTGCCCGGGACCGGGAGGTCGGCCGGGTGGTCGCTTGTCAGCTGGAGGAACCAGCCGACGGGCGAGCCCCCCTTGTGGAGCTGCCCGGTGGAGTGGAGGTAGCGCGGTCCGAAGCCACCGGTGGTCGCGAGCCGGGTCGCGTCGCGGAGGCGGCCGCGGATCCTGTCGATGGCGTCGGCGCGAGCGGCCGTCGGGGCCACGAAGGCGCCGATCGCGAGATAGCCGCCCTGGCGCACGCGCTCCAGGTGGCGCCCCAGCTCCCCGGCGACGGTGCCGTCCCCGGCGGTGAGCCTGAGGGCAGTGTCGCCGTAGAGGGCGAGCCCATCGCCGGTCGCCAGGGGCTCCTCGTCGGGGAAGGCGCCGTGGCGCTCCAGCTCCTCGAGGACGCGCTTCGAATTCTCCTTCGACTCGGTGACGTTCGGCTCATCGAACGGGTTGACGCGGAGGATGATCGCGGCGACCGCGGTCGCCACCTCCCAGCGCAGGAATTCGCCGGCGAGGTCGATCGGGTCGGAGAGGACGAAGCGCAGGACGGGGTGGCCGGCCGCGGCCAGCGCGTCGAGGAGCGCGTCGGCGGCCGTGCCGTCGGGAGCCGGTGCCGGGGGCGCGGTGCCGTCCAGGACGATCCGCACGAAGACGCGGTCGGTGCCGTAGGCGGCCGGGGCGCCCAGGGGCTCGCGGTCGAGGGGGACGATGCCGGTGCCCAGCTTGCCGGTGCTCTCGGCGATGAGCTGCTCCAGCCAGGCGCCGAACGGGCCGATCGCCGGGTCCACGACGAGGGTCAGCTTGTCCCGGCCGGCTGCCGCCAGCGCGCCGAGCGCAGCGCCGAGGGCAACCCCCGGGTTCGCGGTCGGGTCGCCGGCCACGCAGCGCGCGTGCATCCCGACCGCCGCGGCCATGAACGGGTCCAGGTCCACGCCCGCCAGCGAGGCCGGCACCAGGCCGACGTAGCTGAGGGCGGAGTATCGGCCGCCCACCGACTCGTGGTTGAGGAAGACGCCCCGCATCTCGTCCTGGTGGGGGATCGCCGCGAGCGACTTGCCGGGGTCGGTGACGGCCACCATGAACTCACCCGGCGACTCCGTCCGCGCGCCGTGCGCCCGGAGGGCGTCGTGGATGCGCTGCCAGGCGTCGGCCTGGAAGGCGAGAGTCTCGGTCGTCGTCCCGGACTTGGACCCGACGATGAAGAGAGTCGCCAGCGGGTCAAGGCCGTCCCAGGCGGCGCGGACGGCGTCGGGATCGGTCGAGTCGAGGACGCGGATGGTGAGCCACTCCTCGATGTCGCCGAAGGCCGTCGCGATCACCTCCGGGGCGAGGCTGCTGCCGCCCATCCCGGCCACGATCGCGGCGGTGAACCCGGCGCCGCGGATCGTCTCGCCGAACGCCTCGAGGGCCGGGACCTGGTCGTTAAAGTCGACGGGCAGGTCGAGCCAGCCCAGGCGGTTCGCGATCTTCTCCTGGACCGCCGCGTCGGAGGACCAGAGGGTCGCGTCGCGCTCGTGAAGGCGCTCGCTCCAGCGCTCCTCGTAGGCACGGGTGACGGCGGCGGCCACGGCCCGGGCGAGGGCCGGGTCGCCGATTCGGGCGTCGAGGGTGCCCGGGGCGAACGATGGGAGCGTGGTCTCGGCCATGGTCGTCCTCCTGCGCGGTGGATTCTACGCGGGGGGCGGCCGGGGCGCGCGAGGAGCCGGTTGGCTACCGCTCCTCGGCCTCGATGGCGAGGACCTTGGCCAGGCGCCGCGCGTGGCGCTCCCCGCCGGAGAAGCGGGCGTCGAGGAACGCGCGCGCGCACTCCAGCGCGGGCTCCGGGCCGATGACCCGGCCGCCGAGGCAGAGGACGTTCATGTCGTCGTGCTCGACGCCCTGGTGCGCGGAGTAGGTGTCGTGGGCGACTGCGGCCCGCACGCCGCGCACCTTGTTGGCCGCAACGCTGGCCCCGATCCCGGAGCCGCAGACCAGGATCCCCCGGTCCGCCTCCCCGTCGCGGATCGCGTACGCCAGGCGGCGGGCGAAGTCCGGGTAGTCGTCGTTCAGGTCCGAGCCGTCGCCGCCGAGGTCGATCAGCTCGTGGCCGGCATCGGCGAGGCGGGCCAGGAGCTCCGCCTTGAGCTCGGCGCCGCCGTGGTCGGC
>JAZDPM010000282.1:0-2321 GCA_043797725.1 Chloroflexota bacterium | reverse complement strand
GCCCGGGCCACCGCCACGGCCGCGCCCCCCCTCACCCGCGCCTACAATGGCTTCACTTCCCACCGCCCGCCACGGGAGCCTGCCGCGATGACCACCCTCTCCCCGGAGCAGCTGGACCGGCTCGCGATCGACACGATCCGGACCCTCTCGATCGACGGCGTCCAGCAGGCCAACTCGGGCCACCCCGGCGCGCCCATGGGGATGGCGCCGATGGCCTACGCGCTCTGGACGCGGTTCCTGCGCCACGCGCCGACCCACCCCGACTGGCCCGACCGCGACCGGTTCGTGCTCTCCGCGGGCCACGCCTCGATGCTCGTCTACTCGCTCCTCCACCTGACCGGCTACGACCTGCCGCTCGACGAGCTCCGGCGCTTCCGGCAGTGGGGCTCGCGCACGCCCGGCCACCCCGAGTTCGGGATGACCCCGGGCGTCGAGGCGACCACGGGCCCGCTGGGCCAGGGCGTCGCCAACGCCGTGGGGATGGCGATCGCCGAGCGCCGGCTGGCCGAGGAGTTCAACCGGCCGGGACACGCCATCGTCGACCACTGGACCTACGCCATCTGCTCCGACGGCGACCTCCAGGAGGGCATCGCGTCGGAGGCCGCCAGCCTGGCCGGACACCTGAAGCTCGCGAAGCTGGTGATGCTCTACGACGACAACGGGATCCAGCTGGACGGGCCGACCGCCCTGGCGTTCTCGGAGGACGTCCTCGAGCGGTTCCGGGCCTACGGCTGGCAGACCCTGCGGGTGAAGGACGGCACCGACGTGGGGGCCATCGAGGCCGCCATTCGCCTGGCCCGCTCCGACGACCGGCCCTCGATCATCGCGGTCCGCACCGTCATCGGCTTCGGCTCGCCCAACAAGGCCGGCAGCCAGAAGGCCCACGGCGCCCCTCTGGGGCCCGACGAGGTGCGCCTGACGAAGGAGGCCTACGGCTGGGACCCGGAGAAGACGTTCTTCGTCCCCGACCCCGTCGCCGCGCTCTTCTCCCGGGCGATCCTCTACGGCGAGGATCTGACCGGCCGCTGGAACGCGGCGATGGAGCGCTATCGCGCCGCCTTCCCGGCCGAGGCCCGCGAGCTGGAGCGGCGTCTCGACGGCGACCTGGCGGCCGGCTGGGACGCCGCCCTTCCCCGCTGGGAGGTCGGCGCCGAGGTCGCCACCCGGAACGCCAGCGCCGACACGATCAACGCCCTCGCGGCAGGCGTGCCGGAGCTCTTCGGCGGGTCCGCCGACCTCTCCGAGTCCAACCTGACCGACGTCAAGGGCGGCGGCGACTTCAGCGCGGAGGCCGCCGGGCGCAACCTCCGCTTCGGCGTCCGCGAGCACGCCATGGGCGGGATCGCCAACGGGATCGCGTACCACGGCGGCTTCCGGCCGTACGTCGCCACGTTCCTGACCTTCGCCGACTACATGCGCGGCAGCGTCCGGATCGCCGCCCTCTCCGGGCTCCCCGTCGTCTACGACTGGACCCACGATTCCGTCGGGCTGGGCGAGGACGGCCCCACCCACCAGCCGGTGGAGCACTACGCGGCGCTTCGCACGATCCCGAACCTGTGGTTCGTCCGGCCGGCCGACGCGAACGAGACGGCGGCGGCCTGGGCGCTGGCGCTGGAGCGCATCGACGGCCCGACGGCGCTGGCGCTCACCCGCCAGAAGCTGCCCGTCCTTGCCGGCACGCCCGAAGGCGCCCGGGCGGGCGTCCGGCGCGGCGGGTACGTGATCCGCGCGGCGTCGAACGAGGCCGCCGGCGGCGCCCCCGACCTCCTCTACGTCGCAACCGGCTCGGAGGTCCAGCTGGCCGTCGCGGCCGCCGAGGCACTCGAAGCCGAGGGGATCGCGACGCGCGTCGTCAGCCTCCCCTGCTGGGAGGCCTTCGAGGCCCAGGACCCCGCGTACCGCGAGAGCGTCCTGCCGGCGGCGGTGCGGAAGCGCGTCGCCGTCGAGATCGGCGTCTCGCTGGGCTGGGAGCGCTGGGCCGGCGATGAGGGCGCGATCGTCGCCCTCGACCACTTCGGCACGTCGGCCCCGGCGGGGACCATCCTGCGGGAGTTCGGCTTCACGGCGGACGCGGTGGCCGCCGTGGGGCGGCGCGTCGTCCGGGAGGGGTTCCGTGGTCGGGTGACCGCCCCGCCCGCCCCGCACCCGGGAGGCGCCCGCTGATGCGCGTCGCGTTCGCCGCCGACCACGGCGGCGCCGAGCTCAAGGCGGAGCTCCTGGCCCGCCTCGCCGATGCCGGCCACGAGCTGATCGACCTCGGCGGCGACGGCTCGGACCTGAACGACGACTACCCGGACTTCGCCCGCCGCCTGGCGTACGCG
>JAZDPM010000269.1:0-3099 GCA_043797725.1 Chloroflexota bacterium | reverse complement strand
TGCGCGTCCGCGCCCGGAGGGTGGCAGACTGACGGCGCGCGCCGACGGCAGGAGGGCCCTCCCACCCGGCGAGGTCGACCGGACGACGTCGCCGGGCACGGGGCTGAAGGAAGGGACGATCATGGCCAAGGGCTCGGGCAGGAAGCGATCGAAGAAGTCGGCCGACATGGCGGCCGCATCCCGCACGCGCGCCGCGAGGCTCGCGAAGGCGCTCGCCGCTGGCCTCAAGCGCGAGGCGAAGGCGGCGTCGCGCTTCGAGGCGGCGCAGCTGGAGGTCGCGGTTCTCCGGATGGCGCTCGCCGAGGTCGTCGGCGAGGAGTCGGCGGAACCCGCGCCGGTCGCCGCCACCAGGGTGGAGGTGCTGCCGGAGCCGAAGCGGGAAGCGGCCCGGCAGCGCCCGGCGAAGGCCCCGGCGGCCGCGAAGCCGGCAGTCGCGAAGAAGCCGGCGGTCGCCGCGAATGTGCCCCCGACACGCCCGCGCCGGACCACGCGCCCCGCGCCGGCGGACCGCTGACCATCTCGGGAGGCGGAGCGGTCTTCGGCGCCGTCGACGTCGGCGCCAACTCGATCCATCTCCTCGTTGCCGCGGTCGAGGGACATCGGCTCGTCCCCCTCCTCGACGAGTCCGTCAAGCTCGGCCTCGGCGACACGGTCGACGCCCACGGGCTCATCGCGGGAGCGGCTCGCGATGAGCTCGTCGCGGAGCTGGCCCGCTACGCCGTGGCCGCGCGTGGCCTCGGCGCCCGGCGGATCGCGTTCGTCGGGACGCAGCCCCTCCGGCGGGCCGCCGATACGGGGGCCGTCGTGGCCGCCGTCGAGGCCGCGACCGGGGTGCCCATCCACGTCCTTGACCACGAGGAGGAGGGGCTCCTCAACCTGCTCGGCGCCACGTCGGGCCGACCCATCGAGGACGCGCTCGCCGTGGTCGACATCGGGGGCGGCAGCAGCGAGGTGGTCGTGGTCGAGCCCGGTGCCCGCGCGCGCTCCGTCGGCCTGCCCGCCGGCGGCTCGTCCCTGACCCGCCGCCTCGTCGCCCACGACCCGCCGACGGCCGCCGAGATTGCCGCCCTGCGGGCGGAGGCGCGTCGCGTCGCCGCTGCTGCGCCGGCCGCCTCCCCGGCCCGGATGATCGCGGTCGGCGGGACCTCGTCGAACCTGGTGAAGATCATCCCGGCGGCGGCACGGGATCGGGCGCTCACGCGGCCCCGCCTGGCGAGCGCCTCACGCACCCTCGGGGGCGCGCGGGCCGCGGACGTCGCCGCCCGCTTCGGGATCACCGAGACGCGCTGCCGGATCCTCCCCGCCGGGGCGGCGATCCTGGGGGCGCTCATGGAGCGCTACGACATCGAGCGGGTCGAGGCGGTGGAGGAGGGGATCCGCGAGGGCGTCGTCCTCGCCCTGGCCCGGGCCGGGGCCGGGTGGCGTGACCGCCTGGACGCCCTTGCCCACGGCTGGGGCGGCTGAGGGACGCGCCGGGGCCGATGAGGGACGCGCCGGGGCCGTCGCCCCGGGCGCGCACCGGCCGTCGCCCCGGGCGCGCACCCTGTCACATGCGCGTGCCACGAACCTTATGCCGGGTGTCGCGCAGCGTGGCGCCGCACCCCGCCACGTCGAGGCCGGCCGACTCGATCGCGTGCCGCTGCCGCAGCGCATCGGATCGGCTCGGAGGCCCATCTGGGGCGCTGCGGGGGGCAACCTGACGACCGACCGACGGGCGGCGGCGGCGCTGACCTTGCATAAGGTTCGCCTGGCGTGCAATTGATAGGGTCCGTTCGCCCGGCGAGCCCCCGGACATGACACCCGCGCGCCGCGCCGGGCAGCGCCCCTGGTGGCCCACTGTCGCCCCCGGACATGACACCCGCGCGCCGCGCCGGGCCGCGCCCCTGGTGGCCCACTGTCGCCCCGCTCAGAGCGCCGAGACCGCCCTCCCGAGAAGTCGCCGGAACGGGATCCCGCTCACGCCCCGCCAGGGGACGCCCATCGTCCGCCGCAGGCGGGCCAGCTCGCGTTCGCGGCCGGCCAGGTAGGTCCCGATCGCCCGCGTCTCCTCGCGCGACAGCGTCCCCGCGTTCGCCACGAGAAACTGGCGGGTGAGGGAGATCGTGACGTCCGCGTCGTGGAGCCAGCCCAGGTGGTCCTGGAGCGCCACCACGCGGGGGATCAGCAGGTCGACCTCCGGGCCCAGCGCCTCGCGGAAGAACTCCAGCGTGTAGCGGAGCCACTTGGCGGCGATCCGGAGCTGGTGGACGGTCTCGATGTCGGCCCAGCGGAGCACCGCCTCGTAGGCCCGGACCTGCTCGTACGCGAGCCAGATCCGCGACCCCGCCGTGTCGCGCACGCGGTGCGGGCTGACCGGGCTGGCCGGCGCCAGGACCGCCTCGCCCTCGGCGACCACGAACGCCCGGTAGTCCTCGACGAGGCGGACGTAGCCGGGGCTGTCGAGCTCGCGGAGCAGGACGATCCGGGCCGCCTCCCGCTCGTCACGCCAGGCGGCGACGAGGGGCTCGAAGGCGGCCGCCTCGGCGGCCCCCAGGCCGGCCTGGTACGTCGCCCCGGCGTCGAGCAGCACGTCGAGGTCGCGGACCGCGCCCAACCGGCCGGCGACGACGCGGAGCCGGTCGCGGAGGAGTTTCGTGCGCCGTGGCCGGAAGCCGTCGCCGAAGACGCGCCAGGCGGCGCGCATCCGGCGGGTGGCAACCCGCATCCCGTGGAGGTCGCTGATCTGCCCCCCGGAGCGCGTCCCGGCCTCCCGGGCGAGCATCCGGGCGAAATGGAACCGCAGGACCTTGCGACCGGCCTCGGCCAGGACGTCGTCGGGGGTGACGCCCGGCGCCTTCCCGACGATCAGCCGCGGCGGGGCGGGGATCTCGGGGGCAGGTCCTTCGACGGGAGGGCCATCCGCCGCCGCGCCCGCCGCGGGGGAATCCGCCGCCGCCAGCGCCGCGAGGGCGCGCTCCAGCTTCGATGCCGGCTCCGGTGCCAGGTCCGGATCGTCGGCGAGCAGGGCCGCCAGCGCATCGAGGGCGGTCGCGGGGCCGCGGCGCAGCTCCACCTCCAGCTCCACGAACTGGTCCACCACCCGGTCTCCCGCGACGACCG
>JAZDPM010000264.1:0-7485 GCA_043797725.1 Chloroflexota bacterium | reverse complement strand
TGCAAGCTCAACCCCGTCGCGGAACCAGGCATCGACCAGCGGATCTCGGGCAGTGACGTGCTCAAGGAGCCGCGTGCGGTCAACCTGGAAGGTCTGGCAGTTGTTCCCGGTCCATCGGATGACGGCCCGGCGCATCTCGGCAACCTGCTCCTCCCACGCGTCCTCGTCGTCCTGGCTGAGGCCATCGGGGCGAACAAGGAGGAGGTCCTCGGCCGGGGCCGCAGCCCGCCCGAGGGATTGGGGTCTGTCAGGACGGCTCGCCGCCCTTGTTGCGCGGCGCGCCATGGTTCCTGCTCGAAAGCCCCGGAACCCGCCCCAGCCCGTGTGATCCTTGCGCGCCGCGCAGCGTTCGCCGCCGATAGCGGCCGAATTGGACGGGCGAGCCATGAATCATTGCCTCGCGCGCACGACGGAAGGGGGCGCCGCCCTCCCCGCCGCCGCTGGCCCGTCCCTCAGATCGACGCCTTCACCCCGAGGAGGCGACCGCCCACCGCGAGGCCCGCCCGTGCCAGCCGGCGTTCCAGGCGGCCGCCGATCCACGAGCGCTCGAAGAGCACCTTGCCAGCGTGCCACGACCGCCCCGGCGCCCGGAGCGCGAGCCTCGGATCCGGCTCGGCGAAGAACTCGCCGACGGCGAACGCGGCGCGTCCCGCCCCGGTCTCCACCCAGCAGTAGCCGACGCCGTCGAAAGCGTCCGCGGCCTGGCGGCCGGCGAGCGCCGCGGCGATCCTGCGGGCGACCACGAGGCCCTGACCATGGGCGAAGACGCCGGCGCGCGGCAGCGGCTTGCCGTTCGCGAGCGTGATGGTCGTGACGTCGCCGATGGCGTGCACCCGCTCGTGGCCGGTCTCGAGCGTCGCGCGGTCGATCGGGATCCAGCCCGCGTCACCGGCGAGCTGCGACTCACGGACCACGGCCGGCGCCCGATGCGGCGGGACGCCGGCGAGGAGGTCGTACCCGACGCGGCTTCCGTTGGCCAGGACGACCTCGCGGGATGCGGCCTCGAATCGCTCGACGCGGCTCCCGGGATGGAACCTGATCCCTCTGGCCTCCAGGAGGCCGACGACGGCCGCGCCCATGGCCGGGCCCGCGACCGGCATCGGCGCGGGTTCCGGGCTGTAGACGTCGATCTCGCAGCGCTCGCGGATGCCCCGGCGGCGCAGCTCGTCGTCGAGCAGCAGGGCCGCCTCGTGGGGCGCCGCGGGGCACTTGTAGGGGAGGGCGGCGACGGCGACGACGACGCGGCCGCCCCGGAACGTGTCGAGCGCCCGCGCGCAGGCAGCGGCCCCCTCCGGCGAGAAGAAGTCGAGCGCCGCCTCCCGGTAGCCGGGGACGGCGTCGCGGTCGGGCTCGGCCCCGAGGGCGACGACGAGCGCGTCACCCGCGAGGGCGCCGGCCGTCGTCTCGACGCGGCGGGAGGCCGGGTCGATCGAGCGGACCTCGGCCTCGACGAGCTCGACGCCCGGGGCCAGGAGCTCGCGGAGCGGGCGCTCGATCTGGTCGCGCCGGCGGCGGCCGACCATCAGCCACGGGAGCGATGCCTGGAAGAGGTGCCGTCGCTCGCGCTCGACGACGACGACCCGGTCGGCCGGGTCGAGCCGCCGGCGGAGCTCGTTGGCGGTGACGAGACCGCCGACTCCGCCGCCGAGGACGAGGACCGTCCGGGGCGCCATCAGAACGTGATCACCTTGTCGCCCAGATCGTCCAGGCCGTCAGCTCGGCCATCGAGGATCGACCTGCGCCCTCGACGAGGGGCTCGTCGGTCATGCCGCGGGCGTCGATGCAGGTCCCGCAGGCCCCGACCGCGACCCCCTTCGGCACAAGGCCTTTGAGCATCCGCTCGAGGTTGTAGTAGCCCTCGGGGGTCTTCTGGCCCGGCTTCGCCGCGGTGACCGAATCGCCCATTAGGAAGACGCGGAGCTCGACGCCCTCGGTCCTGGCCAGCGAGAGGGCCAGGCGCAGCCCGTTGTACGACCGCTCGTTGCCGTAGGCCGGCTCGTTGAGGATGATGAGCGTCTTCATGCCGGCGGGTCCCGTTTCCTGTCTGTCCTGCCGCGGCGGATCTCACCGTGACCCCCGACACTCCATGTCGAGTATTCCAAGGAGTTTTAGAATAGCAGCCACGGAGAGTTGCCACAGCCCGGAGGCGCCCACGGTGCGAGAGGAACGAACAGGCGGGATCGCCATCGATCGAACGGCGAAAGACGAGCTCCACGAGCAGTTCGCCCGGGTCGGGCGCGCCCTCGCCAACCCGCACCGGGTCGAGATCCTGGATCTCCTCGCCCAGGGGGAGCGGAGCGTGGAGATCCTCGCGGCGCGGGCGGCCATCTCGGTCGGCCTCGCCTCGGCGCACCTCCAGGCGCTGCGGCGCGCTGGCCTCGTCGCCTCGCGCAGGGATGGAAACCGCGTCCTCTACCGCCTGGCCGGGGACGACGTCTACAAGCTGCTGGCGGCGGTCCGCTCCGTGGCGACCCGGCGGCTTGCCGACGCCGAACGCGCGGCGCGGGCGTACATGGGCGAGCCGGTCGAGGCCGTGAGCCGGGCTGAGCTGCTCGAGCGGGTCCGCTCGGGTGACTCGGTCGTCGTCGATCTCCGGCCCGCCGAGGAGTTCGAGGCCGGTCACATCGCCGGCGCGATCTCGATTCCGCTCGCGGAGCTCGAGGCGCACCTCACCGAGTTGCCGGCCGGCGTCGAGATCGTCGCCTACTGCCGGGGGCCGTACTGCGCCCTCGCTCCGCACGGCGTGACGCTTCTCCGACGGGCCGGGCGCCGGGCCCGCCGGCTCGAGGACGGTTTCCCCGAGTGGCGGCTCGCCGGGCTGCCCGTCGCCGCGGGGTCGCGGCGGGCATGACCCGCCCGATCTACCTCGACTACAACGCCAGCACGCCCATCGACCCGCGGGTCGCCGCGGTCATGCGACCCTTCCTCGACGGTCCGTTCGCCAACCCGTCGGCGATCCATCCCGGAGGCCGCGCGGCGCACGGTCTGCTCGAGCGGTCACGCGCCCAGGTGGCCGGCCTCCTCGGCGCAGGCCCCGACGAGATCGTCTTCACGAGCGGAGGGAGCGAGGCCGACAACCACGCCCTCACGGGTGTCTTCTTCGCCCTGCGGGAGCGCGGCGACCACATCGTCACGACCGCGGTCGAGCACCCCGCGATCCTCGAACCCGCCCGCTTCCTCGAGCGCCTCGGCGCCCGGGTCACCGTCGTTCCGGTCGATCGAACGGGCCGCCTGGATCCCGAGGATGTCCGCCGGGCGATCACGCCCCGGACGATCCTCGTCAGCGTCATGCACGCGAACAACGAGGTCGGGACGATCCAGCCGATCGCGGAGATCGCCGAGATCGCTCGCCACAACGGCGTGCTTGTCCACACCGACGCTGCGCAGTCGGTCGGCAAGATCCGCACCCGCGTCGACGACCTCGGCGTCGACCTGCTCACGATCGCGGGACACAAGATCTACGCTCCCAAGGGCGTGGGCGCGCTCTACGTGCGGCGGGGCGTGGCGCTCGAGCCGCTTATCCACGGGGCCGGCCATGAGGCCGGGCGGAGGGCCGGGACCGAGAGCGTCCTGCTCGCGGCGGCCCTCGGCGAGGCCTGCGAGCTCGCCGCCGACCTCCGGTCCCTGGAGGAGACCCGCCGCCTGCGCGACCGGCTCTGGGACGGCCTCCGCTCCCGCTTCGGCGATGGCGTGGTCCTCAACGGCCATCCGAGTGAGCGCCTGCCGAACACCCTCAACGTCTCGTTCGTCGGCCACGTCGGGGCGGACATCCTTGCCGCGCTCGACGGGGTCGCAGCCTCGACCGGGGCCGCCTGCCACGCCGATTCGGTGGAGCTCTCGCCCGTGCTGCGGGCGATGGGGGTGCCCCCGGTCGTCGGGATGGGTGCCGTCCGCCTCAGCCTGGGGCGCATGACGACCGGGGCGGAGATCGACGAGGTGCTCGATCGCCTCGCCTCAATCCCCGCCTGACACCTCGTCATCATCGCCCCGCCACGCCTCGAGCGCCTCGCGACCGATGAAGGCCGTCATGCCCATGGCGGCCAGCGGGTCTGCCCACCAGAAGCCGAACAGGGCGTTCGCGCCGATGCCGACGAGCAGGAACAGGGACAGCCAGAAGCAGGCGTCGGTCTGGAACGCGTCCGCGGTCATCGCCCGGCTGCCCAGCGCCACGCCGACCCGCCGCTTCTCTCGCGCCAGCCACCACATGACCGCGAGCGAGACGGCGGCCAGCACGATCCCGACGATGGACGGCTCGGGGCGCTCACCGGCAAGCAGCGAGGTGATCGAGTCCCAGGCGATGTAGGCGGCGAGCAGGGCGAGCGACCCCGCGACGAGCCGCTGGGCCCGCCGCTCGACATGCTCGATCCGTTCCGCATCGGTCGCGCGCCGCTCGGCGAGCAGCCGCCAGATGAGCACCGAGCCCGAGGCGGACTCGACGAACGAGTCGATCCCGAACCCCATCAGCGCGACCGACCCGGCCGCAAGGGCCGCGGCGATCGCGATCACTCCCTCGACCACGTTCCAGCCGACGGTCAGGTATTCGAGGCGCAAGGCCCGCACGAGGAGGCGCGGCCGATCCGGCGCGGCGAGGGTCGTCACGCGTGGCTCCGTTCCTCGAACCGGCGGCGATCCGCCGTCTCGAGCTGGAAGGTCGAGTGCTCGATGTCGAAGTCGTCGGACAGGCAGGCGCAGAGCGCGTCGAGCGTCCTCGCGGCGTCCGCGCCGTCAGCGAGGACGACGTGAGCCGACACGACGTTCATCCCCGACGTGATCGTCCAGGCGTGGAGGTCATGGCAGTCGACGACGCCGGGCGCGTCGAGGATGTGCTGGCGGACGTGATCCAAGTCGATGCCCTTTGGCGTCGCCTCGAGGAGCACGGTCGTGGCCTCGCGCAGGAGCGCGAACGTGCGGGGCAGGATGAGCAGCCCGATAAGCGCCGAGGCGATGGCATCGGCAGTCGTCCAGCCGGTCGCCGCGATGACGACCGCCGCGACGATGACCGCGGCCGAGCCTGCGAAGTCGCCCATCACCTCGAGATAGGCCCCCCGCATGTTGAGGCTCTCGCGCTGGGCGTCGCGCAGCAGGAACAGCGACACGGCGTTGGCAGCGAGCCCGACGAGCGCGACCGCGAGCATCAGCCCCGACGCGATCTCGGGTGGGTCGGACAGCCGGCGCCAGGCCTCGAAGAGGATGATTGCCGCGACCCCGAAGAGAAGGAACGCGTTCGCCGCGGCCGCCAGGATCTCGACCCGGAGGTAGCCGTAGGTGCGCCCGTTCGTCGGGCTCCGACCGGCGAACCAGATCGCCAGGAGAGCCATCCCGACGCCGGCCACGTCGGTGAGCATGTGCCCGGCGTCGGCGAGGAGCGCGAGGCTGTTGGCGGCGATCCCACCGACGACCTCGACGGCCAGGATCGCCAGGCTCAGGACGAGGACGGCGACCAGCCGGCCGCGATTGGCCGCGGCGGCCGAGCCGTGGGCGGGGGGCATCTAGCGGCCCTCTGCCACGTGGGTCGCCGCGCCCAGCACGAGGTCACGCAGGTGGTCGTCAACGAGCCGGTAGTAGACGATCCGGCCGGCTTTGCGCCGGTCGACCGCGCCGCGCTCGCGCAGGAAGCGGAGCTGATGCGAGAGGGCAGAGACGCTCATCCCCAGGACGAGCGCGATGTCGCAGACACAGAGCTCCTGCTCGGCGATCGCGAGGAGGTGGACGATCCTCGCCCGGGAGGGGTCGGCGAGCGTCCCGAAGAGCTCCCCGACGGCATGTGCTCCGCGGCTCCCCAACGACCGCCCCAGGAGCGGCCGGATGGCCTCCGGGTGGAGGCACTCGACCGAGCAGGCGTCGTCGTCGATCGCGGAGGCAAACACTTGAGCCATCGCTCAAGTATATGCTGGCGCGACCGCCACGCTGGCGCGACCGCCACGCCGTCGACGCCGCCGGGCGCGAGGCTGGAGGCCGCCGACTATAGACTGGCGCGGTGCTCGCGTACACGGGCGAGCACGATCTGACAGTCGCGAACGAGACCAGTTGACCGAGACCCACCAGCTGCATGGCAATGACCACGACGAGCCCATCCGGCCACGACCACGATCACGATCACCCGCACGACCACCCCGAGGGTCGGCTGCGACGCCTCGCCGGGGTGTTCGTCGGGCACAGCCACGACCCGGGCGATGCGATCGACGACGCGCTGACAAGCGACGCGCGCGGGATCCGCGCCGTCAAGCTTTCCCTGCTCGTGCTCGGGATCACCGCCGTCGCGCAGCTCGCGGTCGTGCTGATCTCCGGGTCGGTCGCGCTCCTCGCCGACACGATCCACAACTTCTCCGACGCCCTGACGGCAATCCCGCTCTGGATCGCGTTCGCCATCGGCGGCCGCGCCGCGACGCGCCGCTACACCTTCGGCTACCGGCGGGCGGAGGACCTCGCGGGGCTCTTCGTCCTGCTGATGATCGCGGGCTCGGCCGTCCTGGCCGCCTACGAATCGATCAGCCGTCTCATCGACCCCCAGCCGATCACGAACATCCCGATCGTCCTCGTCGCCGGGCTCGTCGGCTTCGCCGGCAACGAGGCCGTTGCCCTCTACCGCATCCGGGTCGGCCGCTCGATCGGCTCGGCCGCGCTCGTCGCCGACGGCTACCACGCCCGGACCGACGGGCTGACCTCGCTGGCCGTGGTCGGCAGCGCGCTCGGGGTCGCGGCCGGCTATCCGCTCGCCGACCCGCTCGTCGGCCTGCTCATCACCGCGGTCATCCTCGTCGTCCTCAAGCAGGCGACGGGCCAGATGCTGGGGCGGCTGATGGACGCGGTCGAGCCCGAGCTCGTCGAGCAGGTCGAGACGATCGCGGCGTCGGTGCCCGAGGTCCAGTCCGTCGATCGCCTGCGCCTGCGCTGGCTGGGCCACGCCCTCGAGGCATCGATGGCCATCACCGTCGATTGCGAGATGACGGTCACCGAGGGCCACCGGGTCTCGGAGGAGGTGCGCCACCGCCTCCTCCACGACGTTCGCCGGCTCGACACCGCGGTCATCCACGTGAACCCCTGTGGCCACGACGGGGAGGATATCCACGAGCTCACCCGGCATCACGATCGCGCCCACCAGGTCGTCGCGACGTAGTCGCCGGGTAGTCGCCGCGACGACGTTCGGGAGCTACGCGGGGACGTCAGTGTGCGTCCGGCTCCTGCATCGGCAGGACGATCACCGCGACCGTGAACGCCAGGGCTCCGAAGGCCAGCACCCCGCTGACGATGAGCCACTCCACCAGCGTCGGCACGTACCAGTAGCTCGTCGCGAACGACGTCGCGCCAGCCTGGTCCGTCCCGATCGGCAGGCCGGGCGGCAACGGGATGTTCGCGTACGAGAGCCCGTTGAGGACCAGGTTCAGGCGGTGGACGAAGATCCCCACGATCCCGATTCCCGCGGCGACCGCCACCCAGCCGGGATTCTGGCGCAGCGGCCGGATCGCGAGGATGACGAACGGCACG
>JAZDPM010000263.1:0-2905 GCA_043797725.1 Chloroflexota bacterium | reverse complement strand
GGTCCCTGGAGCGGGAGGCGGCATGGCGGTGGTGGCTCGTGAACCCGCTCATGGGCACGGGGCTGATCGGCGCCCGCGCGACGGCGGTCGCCCGGGCCCGTGCCGGCGGCCGCTCCGACGCGCTGGTCGCCCTGGAGACGGCCGTCGCCGCGATCATGCCCGGGGCCGGTGGCCAGAGGGCGCGCCAGGCGCGCCTCCGAGCCTGCATCTCGAACGCCGGCCTTGCGCTCCTCGTGCGCGACCTCATCGAGCCGGAGGTGTTCACGACGCTGTCCGGCCCGTGGCGCGAGGTCATGCACGACTGAATGGGCCCGGCTGCCGGCCCCTCCGCAACGTCGGGGCCGGCGCTCTGCCACTTATCCCTTGACGCCGCCGGCGGTGACGCCGGAGACGAGCCACTTGGACGAGTAGAGGAAGAGCGCGATCACCGGGATCGAGATGAAGATCGATGCCGCGGCCAGGTCGTTCCACTGGGTCTGGAACTGCAGCTGGAAACGCTGGAGGCCCAGGGGCCAGGTCAGCAGCTCCTCCTTCGACAGCAGGATCCGGGAGAGGAAGTAGTCGTTCCAGGCGGCCAGGAAGTTGAACAGGAAGACGATCGCCAGGGCCGGCGTCGAGAGCGGCAGCAGAACCCGGTAGAACGCCTCCAGCTGCGAGCAGCCGTCGATCCGGGCGGCCTCCTCCAGCTCGATCGGGACCGTGTCGTAGTAACCCTTGAGGATCCAGATGCTGAACGGGACCGACGTGACCGAGAGGCCGATCACCATGCCGATGTACGTGTTCGCCAGCTTGAGCTGGACCGCGAGGATGTAGATCGGGACGAGGAGCATCGCCGCCGGGATGAGCTGCGTCGCGAGCAGCGTCGTGAGGCCCACCCCCCGGCCGGGGAACTTGAAGCGGCTGAAGGCGTAGGCGGACGTGGCCGCGATGATCACGCCGACGATCGCGGTGCCGGTGGTGACGACGAAGCTGTTGAAGATCCACAGCGGCAGCTTGGTGTCGGAGAGCACGTGCTGGAATGCCTGCAGCGTGGCGCCCTCGGGGATGATCGAGAAGGTGGAGTCGAGGAGCTTGTTGCCGGGGCGCAGGGCGACGCCGAACACGCGGACGATCGGGAACGCCGCCACGAGTGCCGCGAAGGCGAGGAGCAGGTGGATGATCAGGCGCTTGAGCGGCTTGTCCTCGCGGCTGCCGGCACTCGCAGCCCTGGTGCCCTTGGCGGCCGCCGCGATGGGGACGGAGGGGACGACGGTCGAACCGCTCATTCGTAGGCCCCCTTCAGGCTGCCCGTGCGGCGAATGTAGAAGACCGCGAAGACGAGGAGGATCAGGAACACCACGAAGGCGAACGCCGCGGCGAAGCCGTACTGGTTGTACTGGAAGGCCGCCCGGAAGATGGCCGTGACCAGGATGTCGCTCGTCTCGAGCTCGTTCTGGTTGATGAAGAAGGGGACGTTGATGTTGTTGAACGTCCAGACGGTGCCCAGGATGATCGCCGGAGTCAGAACGGGACGCAGGAGGGGCAGGGTGATCCGGCGGAACGCCTGGCGGCTGCTGGCGCCGTCGATCTCGGCCGCCTCGTAGAAGTCGTTCGGGATGCTCTGCAGGCCGCCGAGGATGATCACCATCATGAACGGGACGCCGAGCCAGACGTTCGTGATGACCATGGCCGCGAAGTTCCAGAACGGATCCGAGAGCCACGGGAAGGGCCCCAGGCCGATCAGGCCGAGGAGCTGATTCACCGCGCCATACTCGAAGTTGTACTCGGTCCGCCAGATGAGGAGGGCGATGATCTGGGGGACCGCCCACGGCAGGACGATGAGGGCGCGGTAGATCCCCTTGATGCGCATCTTGCGATGGAGCAGGAGCGCGAGCCCCATCCCGAGCGACACGTGGCAGAAGACGTTGATGGACGTCCACAGGACGGTCTGGGCGAAGAGCTGCCAGAAGCCGGTCAGCTTCAGCACCGGCTCGGTGAAGACGCTGACGTATTGCTGGATGCCCACGAACAGGTCGTTGCCGAGGCCGAGGAACCCCGGATCCTTGAAGTTCCGGAGGCTCATCTTCGTGAACGAGACGTTCAGCTCCCAGAGGAGCGGCCAGCCAACCAGGATCAGGAGGCCCAGCGCCGCCGGGGCGACGAGCATGATCGGGACCGCGTACCTGTTGTGGAGAAGCCGCACCAGGAGCAGGTAGAGCAGCCCCTCGAGCGCCACCACGATCACGGCGATGACGACGAGCGTCAGCCCGACCTGCCCGATGGCGGTCGTGACCGCGTCCAGATTCAACGGATCCTCCCTCAGCTGTGCGGGCCGCGCCGCATGTTCGATCCGTCAGAGAGGAGGGCCCCGGGGCGTGCGCCCCGGGGCTCCCGGAACGTCTACAGCTTGGCGATACACGCCTCCACCGAGGACTGCATCGACGCGGCGACCGCGGCGACGTCGCCGCTCTTGCCGGTGAAGATGTCGCGGATGCCCGCGTTCATGGAATCGAACACGCAACGCATCTCGAGGTTGGTCGGCTGCGGGACGCCCTTCTGGGCGGCCGCGGCCGCGCCCGCGAGGAGCACGTCGCCCGTGACGACGGGGTCCGCGATGGCGACGGCGTTGCCCGGAAGGCGCTTGAGCGCCTTGACCATGTCGACCTGCTGCTCGGTCGCCGTGGCGTACTTCATGAACTCGGAGACGACGGTCTTGAGGTCGGGGTCGTCGCCGACGGCCTTGGAGGCCATGAGGAAGGTGCCGGCGATGTACGGCTTCGGGTAGTCGTAGCCGGTGATCATCGGCAGCGGGCCGACGCCGAGCTTGTCGCCGAGGCCGGGGGCCTCGGCGTCCGGCGCGGCGGCGTACCCGCCCATCGCCCAGTCGCCGTTGATGATGTAGGCGGCCTTGCCGTCCTTGAAGAGC
>JAZDPM010000239.1:0-3128 GCA_043797725.1 Chloroflexota bacterium | reverse complement strand
CCCGCCGCGGCGACCAGGCGCGGGTAGCGGGCGACGAGATCGAGGGCGCGCAGCGACGACGACTCGTCCCAGCCGGGGACGAGGAGCCGCTCGACCCCGCCCACCTCGGCGGCGGCCAGCACCTCCGCGAGATCATCCGTGAACTGCGGCGACTGGAGGTGGGCGTGGGAGTCGACCAGGCGCATCAGGCGGGCTCGGGATCGATCTCCAACCGTGGGAAGAGCGGGCTGGGGGCGGTCAGCGTCCCGGGCTCGGCCGCATGGGCGGCCCAGGCGAGCTCGTCGAGGAGCCCCGGCCCGCTCGACCCGTCGGGGGCCCACGGGTAGCCGTACCCGAGCTGGGCGAGGATGCGCGGCGCGGCGCCGGGCATCACCGGCGCGGCCGCGAGGGCGACCAGGCGGCAGGCCTCCAGGAGGTCGCCAAGCACGTCGCGCAGGCGCGCGGCGGCAGCCTCGTCGCCGGCCTTCGCCGCCTTCGCCAGGATCCACGGGGCCTCGGTCTCGACGGTCCTGTTCGCGCTCCCGACGAACTCCCAGAGGGCGGCCAGGGCCTCGTGGATCAGGCAACCGTCGAGATTCTCGACGACGGCCGCCAGCGTCTCGGCCCAACCCTCGGCCAGGGGCGCTGCCGCGACAGGCCTCGGCGCCGGGCGTTCGCCGCCGAGGTAGCGGCCGGCCATGGAGACAGTCCGATTGACGAGATTCCCGAAGTCGTTGGCGAGGTCGGCGTTGTAGCGGCGCAGGAAGCCGTCCCACGAGACGTCGGTGTCGCGGTCGAAGGCAACCTCGCGCAGGGCGACGTAGCGCGCGCCGTCCGCGCCGAAGGCTGCCACGAAGTCGAGCGGATCGAGGAAGTTGCCCCGGCTCTTGCTCATCCGCTCGCCCTGCGCCGTGAGCCAGCCGTGGACCCAGACGCGGCGCGGCGCCTCGAGGCCCGCCGACCAGAGCATGGCCGGCCAGAAGATCGTGTGGAAGCGGGCGATGTCCTTGCCGATGACGTGGAGGTCGGCCGGCCACCAGCGCTCGAAGAGCTCCGGGTCGTCGGGGAACCCGGCGCCGGTGATGTAGTTGATGAGCGCGTCGTACCAGACGTAGATCGTGCCGGCCTCGGGATCCCACGCTCCGTCGGGCCCGCGAGCGTCCGAACCATCGGGGAGCAGAGGGAAGGGAATCCCCCACCCCGCGCCCGCCCTGCTGATCGAGAAGTCCTCGAGGCCGCCCCGGATGAAGCCGAGCATCTCGTTGCGCCGGTAGTCGGGCTGGACGAATCCCGGGTTGTCCTCGAACCAGCGCTCCAGGCGCTCCTGGTAGGCCGAGAGCCGGAAGAACCAGTTCTTCTCGGTCAGCCACTGCAGGGGGACCTCGGGGTGGTTGGGGCAGATCGTCCCGGTCGCGGCCTCGGTCACGTCGGTCGCGTTGCGGAAGCCCTCGTTCGGGCAGTACCAGCCCTCGTACGTCCCGACGTAGATGTCGCCGTTGGCAGACGCCCGGCGGACCATCTCCTGGGCTGAGCGGACGTGATCAGGATCGGTCGTCCGGATGAAGCGGTCGGGACTGATGAGGAGGGCGTCCTCGGCCGCCCGGAAGAGGGCCACCTTCTCGTCGACGAAGTCCCGCGGGGTCCGGCCCTCCTCCGCCGCCTTCATCGCGATGTTCACGCTGTGCTCGTCGGTGCCGGTCAGGAAGCGCGTCGGGATGCCCCGCATCCGGTGCCACCGGGCGAGCGCGTCGGCCCCGATCACCTCGTAGAGCGTGTGCAGGCCGGGCTTGTTGTTCGCGTAGGCGATGGACGTCGTGATGTAGAAGCGGTCGGGCATGACGGCGCGATCGTAGCAGGGGCACGGCGGGGCGCGACGGGGCGGGGGCGGGTCAGGCGCGCGACCGCATCGGCGGCGAGGTCAGGCGGCTGGGCGCTGGCGGTCCTACGTCGAGCCGCAGGCGGCGAAGACGAGGTCGCGGCCGAGGACGGCATGGAGGATCGGGGCGGGCAAGCCGCCCGCGGGTTCGACGTCGAGCAGGATGAGGCCGCCGTCGACGCGCGCATCGACCAGCCGGAAGGCGACCTCGACGAGGGGGCGCCCGTCGCCGGTGGAGCCCTCCCGTGCCAGCCGGGCGCGCCCCGCGAGGTCCGCGGAGGCCGTCGCGGGGTCGTCGTAGGCGATCGCGAACCGGGCAGTCGCACCCGCGTCGTCCGTCCGCCACCCGGCCGCGAGCGCCGTCCACGGATGGAGCGTGGTCGCGACGGCCGCGAGCGCCGGGTCGTCGCGCGGGACGAAGGCCGCGCACAGGTCGCCGCGCAGCTCGACAACCGCCGAGTCCACCAGGCCGAGACCGCCGACCGCCGCGGCGAAGGCAGCGCCTCGTGAGCCTGCGGGGGTCCCGCCTGCCGCGAGGCGGTCGAGAGCACCATCGAGCTCTTCCGGGGACGACGAGAGCACCATGAGGCCCTCCGCCTCGAAGATCGCGGTGGTGCGGATCGCCAGCTCGGTGGTGTTCAGCCAGTCGACCGCCAGGTCGAGCGAATGGGCGAGGACGAGCGCGGAGCCGCGCCGCGTCTCCGTGAACCCGCGGTCGCGGAAATGAGCAAGCACCGGCGAGAGATCAAGGCCCGGGGCGAGGCCGAGGGCAAATACGGGCGCGTCGGCACCGGCGAGCCTCGCCTCCCAGGCAAGGTCGAGGGTGTCCCAGCCCCACGCCGCACGGTGGCCGCGGAATCGGGCGACGGCGTATCCGGCGGCCGGTGCCCGGGGTTCGAGTGACTGCATCAGCGCGAGGCGCTCGGCCGGGTCCGTCGCGGCCGGACCCGCGCCTCCCCGGATGCGACTCCAGTCGGAGAAGAGAACCGCGGCCGTGTCGTCACCGACGAGCGCGGCCACCACGGCGAGGGGGTCGGCGGGAAGCGGCGACGCGGTGGGCGTCGGCTCGACGAACGTAGTCGGCGTGGCCGCAGGGGTGCCCGCCGGCGTCCTCGCCGGCGTCCACGCCGGCGCAGGGGTGCCCGGCGGAATGGCGGCGCAGGCGGCTGCGAGGGCAGCGACGGCGAGCGCGGACATCGGCGCTCGGGCCCGTGCCAGGACCCGGAGGGCGACCATGCGCGGCAGGATAGCAGGGGCGATTCCGCCGGACGCC
>JAZDPM010000233.1:0-3006 GCA_043797725.1 Chloroflexota bacterium | reverse complement strand
GGCGCATCCTCCAGCTTCCCCACCGACGACCAGCGAGGTGATCCCCGGGTGGCAACGGTCATCGCGATCGCGAACCAGAAGGGCGGCGTGGGCAAGACCACGACCGCGATCAACCTCGCCGGCGCGCTCGCCGAGCGGGGGCAGCGGGTCCTCGCGATGGACATGGACCCGCAGGCCAACCTCACGGTCGGGCTCGGGATCAATCTCGGCCAGGTCGAGCAGTCGATCGCCCACGTGCTCGACGATGATCACGCACCCCTGCAGTCGATCATCCTGCCTTCGGCGACCGAGCGAATCGACGTCGCGCCGTCGACTCTGGAGCTCGCCTCGACGGAGGTCGAGCTCTTCTCCGCGATCGGTCGCGAGTACACGCTCCGCGAGGCGATCGTCGAGAGCTCCGTGCGGGACGACTACGACTGGATCGTCATCGACTGCCCGCCGACCCTCGGACTCCTGACCATCAACAGCCTCGTCGCGGCGGACGGCGTGATCATCCCGGTCCAGACGCAGTACTACGCCCTGAAGGGCCTCACCGCCCTCGTCAAGGTCATCAACACCATCCGCTCCAAGCTCAACCGCGACCTGCGGGTGCTGGGGCTCCTTCCGACGTTCTACGACGGACGCACCGTCCTGGCCCGGGAGATGCTCGACCAGCTCCGCGAGCTGGGCGACCATCACGTCTTCAATGCCATCGTCCGCACGACCGTGAAGCTGGGCGAGGCGCCCCTGACCGGTCGGCCGATCACCTCGTATGCCGGCAACTCGTCTGCCGCCGAGACCTTCCGTCAGCTCGCGAAGGAGGTCGTCGAACTTGGCCAGGCCTGACTTCCGCGCGGTCGCCGCGCGCCGCCTCTCGGAGGAACGCGAGCTCTCGCCCTCCATCGTCAATTTCCTCGCCCCCGAGGGGTCCAGGAGCCTCGGCGTTCGGCACGTCCCGATTGACCGGATCGTGCCGAACCCGGAGAACCCCCGCCTCCTTTTCGAGGAGTCGGCGCTCGAGGAGCTGGCGTCCTCGATTCGCGAGCACGGCGTCCTCCAGCCGATCCTCGTTCGCCCCGCGGGCCGCGACCAGTACCAGCTCGTCGCCGGCGAGCGTCGCTGGCGCGCCGCCCGCCGGGCCGGACTCCTGACCATCCCCGCCCTCGTCGAGGAGCTCGACGACGATGCGGCGATGGAGATCGCGATCATCGAGAATCTCCAGCGCGAGGACCTCTCGCCGCTGGAAGAGGCGACGATGTACGAGAAGATGGTGACCCAGCACGGGTACAGCATCCGCAAGCTCGCCCAGAAGCTCGGCAAGGACAAGGGCTACCTGGAGAACCGGCTTCGCCTGGCGGACGCACCCGAGGAGATCCGCGCCCTGGTGTCCGTGCGCAAGGACACCCTCTCGCACGCCTACGAGCTGATGAAGGTCCAGGACCCGAGGAAGCGCAAGCGCCTCGCCGCCCAGGTGGCCAGCGGTCAGCTCTCCCTCCTCAAGCTGCGCGAGCGGATCGAGGGTCGGCCCCGCCGCGCGGTCGAGCCGGACGCCGAGGTCGAGGGGGTCGCCGGCTGGCCGGCCGTGGACGAGGAGACCCTCCCGTCGCCGGCCGCGATCCCGCTCGGCGACGACGCGCTTCTCATCGCGAAGGCACAGTTCGCTGAGGCCCTCGGGGAATTCCTGGCCGTCCTCCGCAGCGCGGAGTTCGCCGAGGCCGCGAACTCCACCGACCGCCAGAACCTGGCGAAGTACCTGACCATCTCGAAGCTGAGCCTGGAGAACGCGATCACGGTGGTCCGCGGCCGCGGCGACTGACCGCCGACCCACCCGGAGCGGCCGTGCAGCCTGCACGAGAAGGTGAAGCCGGCGCCCCGGGCGCCGGCTTCAGTGTGTGGACGGGCGGCCGTTCCGAGCGGCCAGGGCGAGATCCGAACCCGACGTCAGGGCCGCCCGGCGCCCTCGGGTGCGCCGGGCGTCGCCGGCGTGCCGGGCTCAGCAGGCTTGCCGGCGCCGTCGGGCCGGCCCGCCGTGTCCGGACGAGCCTTGGCCGCGGTCTCCTGCCCGTGATTGACGCGGGCGACGGACGACACGTAGGCGCCGTGATTGTCGAACCCGGCGGGCGTCTCGCGCTTTGCGGCGTCGGAGACGGTCGTGCCGTGCGTGACGGGCCGATCGGCCGCGTCGTTCGAGTCGTCGGCCACGGCGGGCGGCACCACCGCGGGCGCAGGGAGCGAGACGGGGCGAGCCGGAAGCGCCTTGTCGGCGGCGTCGCCGGCGCGATCGAGACCGCGGTGAGCGGCGTCGGCGGGCCCAAGGGCGGCGAATGCGGCGGTCGCGGAGATGGCGAGGGCCGCGAGGGCAGCCAGGATGCTCTTGGTCGGACGCATGTACTACCCCACTTGGTGTTCGTGAACCCGGGCACCGGCCCGGCATAGAGAAGACGACCGGGTCCGCCATGCGTTAGGGGCGGCGCGCTCCCCTACCCCGCGAGGCGGCCCGCGGCCGCGAGCGCGCCGATCCAGCCTCCGGCAAGGATCCCCGTCCCGAGAGCCTGGACCTCCCAGGCGCGGCGGCGCACGGCGGGTCGTTCGCTCCGCGCGATCGTGAGCCCGGCCAGCACGATCACGGAGCCGGCGGCCGCGAGGGCGACCCACGCGGCGTCGCCTCCGAACGCAACGGCGGACCCCAGCGCCGCCGCGGTGACCAGGCCCTGCAGGATGGCCCCGATCCGGAGAGCGAGGTCGAGCCCCAGGCTCGTGGCGACCGTCTGGATGCCGGCGGCCCGATCGCGCTCCAGGTCGGCGCGGGCGTTGGCCAGCGCGAGCCCGGCCCCGGCGAGCATCGCGATCGGCACGAGCACCCCGAACGGCGCGGGCAGCGCTCCCGTGGCGCCCACCCACGCGAAGACCGGGACCACCGGGATCCCGACGGCATACGGCACCCACGACCAGCGCGTGCCCTTCAGGCGCAGGTCGTAGGCCAGTCCGGCGCCCAGCCCGACGGCGGCCAGGGCGAGCGGCGCGGGC
>JAZDPM010000218.1:0-2423 GCA_043797725.1 Chloroflexota bacterium | reverse complement strand
CCCGTCTGCGGCTCCACGCAGACGCCCTCTTCGCGCTCGGTGTAGACAACCCAGCACGGCGCGTCGCTCTCGATCCGGACCTCGAGCGCTCCCGGCCAGTGGACGCCCGGCGCCCCGGCCACGTCGATGAAGCAGTCGTCCCACGGCTCGGGCGGAACGGGCCGGATCACCTCGCCGGTCGGGAGGCCGTCGGCGCCCCGCCACAGCATCCCGCCGGCGTCGAGGTCGACGACCACTGGCTCGCCGACGGCCGCCCCGGACGGGTCCCGGAGCACCCGCCGGAACCAGGGGTGCCAGCCCACGATCGCCGGCATCGGCCCCTCGCCTGCCTGCACCTCCAGCTCTGCGTGGAGGTCGGCCGGCGCCAGCCGCATGCGATGGAGGACGCGGCCGCCGAACGGCCACGGCGGCCCGAGGTCGGCGGCCAGCGTCACCGACGACGGCGCGCGTTCGGTCACCGCCCAGGCCGCCTCGAGGAGCGTCCCGTGGATGGCATGCGGCGGGAGCAGGTTGGTCGGGAGACGGTGCTCCTCGCCGCCCCAGCGGAGGACGCCGTCGCGGAGGCGACCGGCCCACGGGACCATCGGGTAGCAGCCCCAGGCGAGGGGCCCCCCGCCCTCGGTGACGAGCACCTCGAGGCCGTCGATGCGGAGCGAGGCGATCCGGCCGCCCGCATCGGGGTCCACGATTGCCTCGGCGGTCCCGGCGCGCAGAGTGATCCGGTCGGTCATGCTCGAATGGTATGCGTCTCTCGACACCGCTCACCGGCTGTTGCGCGTGCCCCTGCGCGCCGTCACTCCCGTGTGCGGTCCCAGCACACGGCCCCAGCACGCCGACAGGCCCCAGCACGCCGATTGACATCCCCCCGCCGCGTCGGCTACATTGTTAGCACTCTCAACTCGTGAGTGCCAGCAACCGACCGCCGCGCCGGGACAGACGCCGGATCTCGGTGGGACCGTTGCCCAACCACCGGGGGGAACCCCGCGCCGGGCACCCGCCGGGGCAGCCGGCCAGTCGATCGGGCAGACCGCCACCGCGCGAACGCCCGGGAACCAGATCTCGAAGGAGGAATTGCGCGTTGGTCACTTCCAGCAAGCTCCGCCCGCTCGGCGACCGCGTCCTCGTGAAGCCACTGCCGCGGGACGAGATGACGAAGAGCGGCATCGTCCTGCCGGACACCGTCAAGGAGAAGCCCCAGGAGGGCGAGGTCCTCGCCGCCGGGCCGGGCAAGATGCTCGACGACGGCAAGCGCGAGGCGATGGACGTCAAGGTCGGCGACAAGGTCCTGTACGCCAAGTACGCCGGGACCGAGTTCAAGGTCGAGGGCGACGATCTCCTCATCGTGAGCCAGAAGGACATCCTCGCGATCGTCGAGGCCTGACCCGGCGGGGCCGCCGGGCACCCGGCGCGTCCGCCGCCACCAGCCTCCATCGCACCAGACATCCCAGGAGGGACACGAATCCGTGGCTAAGCAGGTCATCTTCGAGGACGCCGCTCGGCGCTCCCTCAAGCGCGGTATCGACCGCCTCGCCGACGCGGTCAAGGTGACGATCGGGCCGAAGGGCCGGAACGTCGTCCTCGACAAGAAGTTCGGCTCCCCGACGATCACCAACGACGGCGTCACGATCGCTCGCGACATCGAGCTCGAGGACCCGTTCGAGAACATGGGCGCGCAGCTCCTCAAGGAGGTCGCGACCAAGACCGATGACGTTGCCGGCGACGGAACGACCACCGCGGTTGTCCTGGGCCAGGCGATCGTCAGCGAAGGGCTCCGCAACGTCACCGCCGGCGCCAACCCGATGGTCCTCAAGCGCGGCATCGAGCGTGCCGTCGAGGTGATCGTCGAGGAGATCAAGGCCAGCGCCCGGCCGGTCGACTCCCGCGAGCAGATCGCCGCGGTCGCCGCGATCTCCGCGGCCGATCCCGAGGTCGGCGAGATCATCGCCGAGGTGATGGACAAGGTCGGCAAGGACGGCGTCATCACCGTCGAGGAAGGCCAGTCCCTAGGCCTCGAGAAGGAATACACCGAGGGCATGCAGTTCGACCGAGGCTACATCTCGGCGTACTTCGTGACCAACCCCGATCGGATGGAGGCGGTCCTCGAGACCGTCAAGATCCTCGTCACCGACAAGAAGATCTCGGCCGTCGCGGACATCCTCCCGGGGCTCGAGAAGGCCGTCCAGGTCAGCCGGCCGATGCTGATCATTGCCGAGGACGTCGACGGCGAGGCCCTCGCCACGCTCGTCGTGAACAAGCTCCGCGGCACGATCCAGGTTCTCGCCGTCAAGGCGCCGGGCTTCGGGGATCGCCGCAAGGAGATGCTCCGCGACATCGCGATCCTCACGGGCGCGACGGTCATCTCCGAGGAGGTCGGCCGCAAGCTCGACTCCGTCACCGCCGAGGACCTCGGCGAGGCCCGCCGC
>JAZDPM010000212.1:0-5875 GCA_043797725.1 Chloroflexota bacterium | reverse complement strand
GTCGGCCTGGCCCCGTCGGCCTTGCCTTGAACGCACAACTGGGCAACGGCAACGCGTGGCGCGCTCCTCCGCCCCGCCTTGGGTGCCGGATTCGTGCATCCGGCGACACCGCGGTGCATGTCGGAGACGTGGGCGAGGCCCGACGGTCGGTTCCTTTCGCCGGGTGAAACTCGCTGGCGCGTCTCGTGGGTGTTCGATGTCGGCCCCGTCCCGCCGGTGCGCGGTGTTGCGTTCGGAGCAAGGCGCCCCGGCCGGGCCGCACCCGCCCCGGCCGGGCCGCACCCGCCCCGACCGGCCCAGCGGCCGCACTCGTCCGGCCCGGTGGCGGAGCCCCGAACCCTGCGCGGGAGGTCAGCGGACGGCGAAGGACCGTTTGGCCAGGCCGTACCAGTAGCCGTCGATTCGGAAGTCGGGCGCCTCGTCCGCGACGGCCGCGGCGCCGAGGGTCACGAAGAGCGGCACGAAGTGCCGTGTCGGCGCGTCCCCGCCCGATGCCGCCCGCTCGGCCGTCGCTACGTGCTCCCCACGGATCGAGGCGATCAATCCGCCAGGAGCGCGCGCAGCTGCTCGACGTGACCCTCGAAATGGGACGCCAGCGTCCGCTCGACGATCATCCCGACGGTCATCTCTCCCCAAACCGGGTGGCGCCCGACCCGGGCAAGCTCGGCCGGCGTGAGCCGGGCGATCCGGGCCGTGGCCGCGGCACCCTCGCGGTCCAGTCGGGCCAGCAGCACGGCGGCGGGCAGGCCGTGGTCCCGGGCGATGATCGCGACGCGGGCGGCGTCGCCCGGCACCCGGCCGAAGGCCGGAACATGGCCATCCCGGTCGGCGGCCAGGACCCGCTCGATCTCGCCGTGCCAGAAGGCGACGGCCTCGGCGAGGTGGGCGAGGACCTCCCGGGGACCCCACGCGTCCTCGTTGTGGCCGAGCCGCCGCTCGTCGGAGAGCGGAGGGGCCGCGGCGATCGCCGGACCCAGCGCGGCGACGGCCGCGAGGGCCGCCTCGACCCGCCGCCCCGGGGCGACGCCGGCCTCGTTCACGGTGCTCGCCCGTCCATCCGCTCCCTCAGCCAGCCGATCATCTCCTCCACGATCCGCTCCCCGTCGAACGGATCGTGGTGGGGCTCGTGGCGGACACCCGGGTAGACGCGGCGCTCCGTCGTGGGGAAGCGCTCGAGGAAGGCGGTCGAGGCCGTCGGCACGAGGCGGTCGTCGCCCCCGTGGACCACGAGGGTGGGCAGAGAGAACCCGCCGTCCACCTCGAGCCGGGCGTTCACGCGGCTCATGGCCCGGAAGAGCTGGTGGCCCAGGCGGCCAGTCGTGTGGCTCACCCCGAGCGGGTCGGGGTCGGCCACGATCGGCGGCATCGGGTCGCGCGCGATCTTCGTGGCTTCCCAGGGGTTGGCGATCGCGAACGTGGGGCGGATGCGATCCAGGACGACGGCAAGGACCCGCAGGAACGCGTTGCCGCCATCGAGCGCCGGCGCCGAGAGGACCGCGACGTCCGGCCGGGGCCGGTCCGAGAGCAGGTAGTCGGCCACGACGAGCCCGCCGAGCGACTGCCCGTAGATCGCCGCCGGCAGGCCGTCGATCCGGCCGGCGTCCAGGCGGTCCTCGACGTCGTCCAGCAGGTCGTCCCAGGCGTCGGCCCAGGCTCGCCTGCCCCCCGACGCACCGAAGCCGCGATGGTCGAACGAGGTGGCCGCGAGGCCCACCGCCGCAAAGCGGCCGCCCGTCGCGTCGTGGCGCCCGGAGTGATCGCCCCCCATCCCGTGGACCACCAGGATCGTGCCCCAGGGCTCGCCGGGCGTTGGCCAGGTGCGGGTCAGGAGCGGCGTCCCATCGCGGGCGGCGACGGTCTCGACGCTCGATCGTCCGGGTGAAGGGGCGGGTGAGGGGGCGGGAGTGGTCACGCGGTCTGTGCTCGCCGTGCTCGCATTGCCGCGAACTCTACGCGACCGCCGCGATCTGCGGCGCGCGCCGTCGTGGTCATGCCTCCTCGACCACCACGTCCAGCGTCGCACCCGGCGTCGTCTGGGCCAGGATCACGCCACCGATGACGAGCGCTCCGCCCAGGAGCTGGATTGGCCCCAGCCGCTCGTCGAAGAAGAGCGTCGCCAGCGTGATCGTCCAGACCGGCTCTACGGTGGAGATGAGCGCCGTCTGGGCGGCCCCGATCCGCGCCGTGGCGGCATAGAAGGCGGAGATGGAGAGGGCGGTCGAGAAGGCCGCGATGCCCAGCAGGCCGAACCAGGCACCGGCGGGCACCTGGCCGGGCAGGACCGGCTCGCCGGCGGCCACCGCCAGGACGGCGACCACGGCGAAGGTCCCCGTGATCATCAGCGAGGCGGCGACGGCAGGCCGCGTCTCGGCCCCTGCGCCGCCCGTCCGCGAGGCGGCCGTCTCCCCTCGGCGCTCGCCCGCCAGGTGGGCGGCCAGCATGATGTAGACGGAGTAGATGATCGGCGAGGCGACGATCAGGACCAGCCCGACCGGGTCTGCCCGGGTCTCGATGCCGCCGATCGTGAGGACAACGCCGAAGGTCACGAGGACCAGCGCAGCCCACGGTCGTCGGCCATGCAGCCCGTGGCCCCAGCGGATCGAGAGCACGGCCACGAGGGCCGGGTAGATGTAGACGATGAGCGCGGCCAGGGATGCCGAGACGTACTGCAGCGCGGCGTAGTAGGTGCTGGCGTTCATGACGAAGAAGGCGCCGAGGCCCAGGAGCGCAAGGGTCCGGCGCAGCGACAGCGCCCGAAGCGCCGCGCGGTTGTCGCGGAAGAGCAGCGTCCACGCCCAGACCAGGGCCCCGCCGATGAGGAATCGCCAGAAGAGCAGGGCGAGCCAGTCGATCCCTGCCCCGTAGACGCTCTTGGCGAAGAGGGCGCCTGACCCGTAGCCGCACGCCGAGGCGGCCGCCAGGGCCACGCCCAGCAAGCGGCGACGGTCCATCACGGCGAGCCTAGCAAAGCCGGGGTGCCTCCCGTTGCTGGTGCGGCCAGGATCGCGGCCCCTGGACCGGGGCCGCCGTACGTGAATCAGTCCGTGCGGTACCCTTGCCGGACCGGCCAGCGCCGCGCCGTCCCCGCAGGTGCGCCGGTTTCAGACCCAGGAGGATCGCGACGTCCCGTGACGACCACCAAGGGCCACGAGGTGCCGGTCCAGGAGCTGGATCGCGTCACGATCCGCTTCGCCGGCGATTCCGGCGACGGGATGCAGCTGACGGGCACCCAGTTCACCCGGGCCGCAGCCGTCTTCGGCAACGACATCAGCACCATGCCCGACTACCCGGCCGAGATCCGGGCGCCCGCCGGATCGCTGCCCGGCGTCTCGGGCTTCCAGATCAGCTTCAGCTCCAGCGAGATCCACACGCCGGGCGATGCCCCCGACGTCCTCGTCGCCATGAACCCGGCGGCGCTCCGGACGAACGTCAAGGACCTGGTGCCGGGCGGCGCGATCATCGTCAATAGCGACGCCTTCACGCCCCCCAACCTGGCCAAGGCGGGCTACGCGTCGAACCCCCTGGGCGACGGATCCCTCTCCGCGTACAGGGTCTTCGCGATCCCGGTCTCCACGCTCAACGCAGGGGCCCTCGAGGGCCTCGACATCACCGCCAAGCAGGTCGACCTGACGAGGAACTTCTTCGCCCTGGGGGTCATGTTCTGGCTCTACGAGCGGAGCATGGAGCCGACGCTGCGCTGGATCGAGGAGAAGTTCGGGTCGCGCGCGATCGTGGCCGAAGCCAACCGGCGCGCCCTCACGGCGGGCTACGCCTTCGGCGAGACGACCGAGATCTTCCATACCCGCTACGACGTCCCGGCGGCCCACCTCCCCCCCGGCACGTACCGCAACGTCACCGGCAACGAGGCGACGGCCCTCGGCTGCGTCGCGGCCTCGGCCCTCTCCGGCCGCCCGCTCGTCTACTCGACCTACCCGATCACCCCCGCCACGGACATCCTCCACCAGCTCGCCGGCTACAAGAGCTACGGCATCAAGACGTTCCAGGCCGAGGACGAGATCGCCGCCATCGGCGCCGCGCTCGGCGCCTCGTACGGCGGAGCCCTGGGGCTCACCGGCACGTCCGGCCCCGGGATGGCCCTCAAGACGGAGATGCTGGGCCTCGCCGTCATGGTCGAGCTGCCCCTCGTCGTCGTGAACGTCCAGCGGGGCGGGCCGTCGACCGGCCTGCCGACCAAGACGGAGCAGTCGGACCTCCTGCAGGCGCTCTACGGCCGCAACGGCGAGTCGCCGCTCCCGGTGGTCGCCGCGGCCTCGCCGGCGGACTGCTTCGACGTTGCGATCGAGGCCTGGCGGATCGCCCTGAAGTACATGACGCCCGTCGTCTGTCTCTCCGACGCGTTCCTTGCCAACGGCACGGAGCCGTGGCGCATCCCCGACCCCGCCGATCTCCCCGACCTCCGCGTGCCCAACCGGACCGAGGCCGCGGGCTTCCACCCCTACGATCGCGACGCCGAGACCCTGGCCCGGCCGTGGGTCGTGCCCGGCACGCCGGGAATGGAGCACCGGATCGGGGGGCTCGAGAAGCTCGACGGCCTGGGCACCGTCAGCTACGACCCCGACAATCACCACCGGATGTCGCTCCTGCGCGCCGAGAAGGTGGCCCGGATCGCCCGCGACATCGCCCCTCTCGAGGTCTACGGGCCGCCCGAGGGCGACCTGCTGATCCTGGGCTGGGGCTCCACGTACGGCCCGATCCGGAGCGCGGTGGAGCGCCTCCATGCGCGCGGCGCCAAGGTTGCCCACGCCCATCTCCGCCACCTGAACCCGTTCCCGGCGAACACCGGGGACGTCCTCCGGAGCTATCGCACGGTGCTGATCCCGGAGGTCAACCTGGGGCAGCTGCGAACCGTCATCCGGGCCGAGTTCCTGGTCGACGCGCTCGGCTTCAACCTCGTGAGGGGCAAGCCGTTCACCATCGCCGAGATCGAGACCAGGGCCGAGCAGCTGCTCGGCCACCTGTGAGGCCGGCCCCATGACCGAACAGACCGCGACCGCCGTCGAGCCGATCAAGCTCACCCGCAAGGACTTCGTCAGCGAGGATCCGAAGTGGTGCCCCGGCTGCGGCGACTACTCGATCCTGGCCCAGGCCCAGAAGGTGATGCCCGACTTCGGGATCCCGCGGGAGAAGATCGTCTTCGTCAGTGGGATCGGCTGCTCCGGGCGCTTCCCGTACTACATGAACACGTACGGGTTCCACTCGATCCACGGCCGGGCGCCGACGATCGCGACCGGCCTCAGGATTGCCCGCCCGGATCTCATGGTCTGGGTGGTGACCGGCGACGGCGATGCGCTCTCCATCGGCGGGAACCACATCCTCCACGCGATGCGCAAGAACGCCGACATTCGCGTCGTGATGTTCAACAACCGGATCTACGGCCTCACGAAGGGGCAGGCCTCGCCGACCTCCGAGCTCGGCCAGAAGACGAAGTCGACGCCCGTCGGCTCCGTCGACTACCCGATCCACCCGCTCATGATCGCCCTGGCCGCCGAGGCCAGCTTCGTGGCCCGCACGGTCGACACCCACGCGAGCCACATCCAGGCGACGCTGGAGCGGGCCGGCTTCCACCGCGGCTCGGCCTTCATCGAAGTCCTCCAGAACTGCAACATCTTCAATGACGGCGCCCACCGGGGTTTCACCGACCGCGAAGTCCGCGACGACCGGATGCTCTTCCTCGAGCAGGGCCAGCCGATGATCTTCGGCAAGAACCGCGACATGGGACTCCGCCTGAACGGCCTGCGCCCGGAGATCGTGCACATCGGCGAGAACGGCATGACCGAGGCCGATGTCCTGGTCCACGACGAGACCAGCGACGACCCGACGATCCACAACATGCTGGCCCGCATCTACTACCCGG
>JAZDPM010000211.1:0-6547 GCA_043797725.1 Chloroflexota bacterium | reverse complement strand
CCAGGGAGTCACCCCACACGATCTTCGTCGGGCTGGCGACGACGATCTTCGTGAACTCCGGGATCGCCGAGCCGGTCGACTGGAGGTAGATCGGCTCGAGGTAGATGATCGTGTCCTGGACCGGCACGACGATGAGGTTGCCGCGGACGACCTGGCTGCCGGACTGGTTCCATAGCGAGATCTGGGCGCTGATGATGGGATCCTGGTCGATCCGCGCCTCGATCTGGGTGGGGCCGAAGATCGAGGTGTCGCGCGGGAAGCGGTAGACCCGGACGTTGCCGTACTCGTCGCCGTCGTTTCGGGCGGCAATCCAGGCGATCATGTTCGGCCGCTTGGCCGGGACCATCGGCTGGAGGAGGAGGAACTCCGGCTCGGCCTCGCCGGGCATCCGCATGTAGACGTAGTACGCCTCCTGCGGGAGCTGGTTCGTCCCGGCACCCGGCGTGACCTGAGGCACCGTCCACAGGTCGTCGCCCTGGTAGAACACCAGCGGGTCGGTGACGTGGTAGGGGGCGAAGACCTGGGTCTGGACGTTGAACAGCTCCTCGGGCACCCGCAGGTGCCGGCGGAGCCCGTCGGGGAGATCGTCGAGCGGCCGGAATAGCGTCGGGAAGACTCCCTGCCAGGCCCGGATCAGGGGGTCGGACGGATCGGCGACGTAGAACGTCAGCGTGCCGTCGTAGGCGTCCTGCACAACCTTGACGCTGTTCCGGATGTAGTTGAACGTCGCGCCGCGGAGGCCGCTCTCCGGGCCGAGGCTTGAGCCGTCGAACTCCTGGGCGTTCGGGAAGCGGTTGGTCAGGGTATACGCGTCCTGGATGTAGACAAGGCGCCCCTCGCCGGTGATGACGACGTACGGGTCCTTGTCGTAGGCAAGGAACGGCGCGATCCGGTCCAGCCGGTCGCCCAGGCTGCGGTGCATGAGCAGCTGGCTGGAGGAGGTCACCTGGTCGGAGATGAGGAGGTTCAGGTCCCGGAAGCGGGCTGCGAAGAGGAGCCGCGCCAGGATGCTGTCCAGGCGGATCCCGCTCGTCCCCTCCCAGCGCGTCTCCGTGACCTCATCCTCGGTCGTGCCGTCGCCGGTACCGATCGGGTAGTCGAACTCGGGCTGGCGGGCCCCGACGACGACCCAGTCGCTGCCCGAATCGCTTGGCCGCTCGCCGAAGTAGATGCGCGGCTCCGTCACCTCGGGCGCACCCGGGGCAGCCTTCGGCGGCAGGTCGCGGATGATGAGGCGGGGCAGGCCCTGTGAATCGATCTCGTTGACCGGCACCATCGTGACGCCGAAGCCGTGCGTGAAGACGATGCGCTGGTTGACCCACGACCCGCCCTGCGGGTTGCGCTCCGGCGCGAGCTCGCGGGCCGAGAGCATGACCGAGCGCGTTTCGTCGTTGATCGGGTACCGGTCGACGTCGACGTCGTAGAAGTCGTAGTACTGGCGAACGGTCTGGATCTGGTCCAGGGTCGTCTGGAGCGGCCGGTAGTCCCACAGGCGGGCGTTGTTGAAGGTGGCGGACTCCTCGCGAATGTCGTCCGCCGTCAGGGGCGCATCGCCGCGGTAGCCGCGGTCCACCCAGCCGTCGAGGGCAAAGGCGCGCCGGGTCATCGAGACGTTGTTGACGATGTACGGCTTCTCCTGGGCGAACTCGTTGGGATCCACGGTGAAGCGCTGGATGGCCTCCGGGTAGACGCTCCCGAGGAGGAGTGACAGGGCGAACCAGACGGCGATCCCGGCGCCCAGCGGCCAGATCCAGCGAGTGAATGCGCCGCCCACGAGGAGCGCCGCGACGAGCCCGGACACGATGGTGAGGGCGTCGAAGGCGAAGAACTGGGCCGCCTGGTCCGTGTAGCTGACGCCGGTGGCGACGCCGCGCACGCTGTAGACCAGCTCCAGCTTGTCCAGCTGGTAGCCGGCCGCGACCGTGAGCAGGTAGAGGCCGCCCAGCACGCCAAGGTGGACCCGGAGGGGCGTCGGGAACCCACCGCCGCGGGCCGCAGCCAGGAGGTAGCGCCCGCCGGCGACGAGGAGCCCGGCGATGAGGAGGCCGGCAAGTGCGCCCTGAACGAGGCGCAGGAACGGCAGCTCGAAGAGGTAGTACGAGACGTCGCGCCCGAAGACGGGATCCACGACGGCGGCCGCGCCGGCGGCCGCGAACGGCACCCGGTTCTGCCAGAGGAGGACCGTCTCCCAGCTGCCGGCGAGAACACCCGCCGTACCCAGGGCGGCGAGCACAGCGAGGCCGGCGAGGCCGGCGATGGCAAGGGGCGAGAGGTCCGGCATCAGTTCGACGCCGAAGGAGATCGAGGGACGGGCCGGCGGCTCGTCGTCGCCGGGTCGTCCGGTGGGTCCGCGCCGCTGGAAGCCGAACGGATCGGTGCGGCCGAGCTGGCCCCCGGTCGTGGCGCGCGCCGCCTCGCCCAGGCGGCCCACGAAGCCCCGGACGCGCTGCCCCGCGGCCGCGTCGGGCGGCGGAGCCAGGCGCCCCGCCAGCCACAGGTTGGCGAAGAGAAAGACGAGCGCGGCGAGGAGGCCGGCGGCGAAGAGACCCACCTGCGACCCCAGGCGGGTCCAGAAGACCGGGTCGAAGCCAACGCTCTGGAACCAGATCGCGTCGGTGGCCAGGTCCAGGCCGGCACCCACGAGGAAGACGGCCCCAAAGAGGATCAGGCCGATGACCGCGAGCAGCACCTGCGGGCCGAGCGCCCGGAGACCCTGACGGAACGAACCGCCGTCGTCCGGACCCCCGCGGGGGCCGTGCGGCGGCGGTCCGGCGCCCCGGAACCCACCGCCGCCGCCGGGCGCCCGGCGGCCGCGGGAACGGATCACGATGGGTTCTTCGTCGGGCGCGGCGCCGCGGTCGGCGTCGGAGGCGCCGTCGGCGTCTGCATCGGCGTCGGAGGCGCCGTCGGCGTCGGAGGCGTCAGCGGCCGACGGGGCACCCGCTTCGTCCTCTGCCGGATCGGCGGCGGCGTCGTCGTCAGGCTCCCGCCCGCGCTCCGGATCGGGTTCGCCGGGCTCGCGGGATGCCGGGTCGCGACGACCCGGTCCTCCCTGCGTGCCGGACTGGCGCTGGTTCAGTTGGCGGAGGAAGTCGTCGAACAGGTCTTTCATCGCCACTGAGTCTACCCGGGACCCCGGTCGAGCGTCGGGGGAACGGGCGATCAGGGCCTGCTGACGGCCTCCACGGCCCGCCGAAACGCGGCCAGCGCCACGTCCGCCAGTTTGTTCGGCGCCAGGCCCGCGGCGCGGGCGGGTTCCCAGCGGACCGCCAGCTGGACGACCAACGGGGCGCTCCACGAATGGCCCTCCTCGTCCGGCGGCACGGGGAGGCGGAGCCGGAGCTGCTGGCGCCCGCCGTCCTCCAGGACGAAGCCGGAGAGCCCGCCGGAGAGGAGCGGGCCCAGGCGGGCGTGGGGCGGGTCGGGCGGGAGCCCGGCCGCCGGCGCGATCGTCCGACTCGGCACGATCCCCTCGTCGTCGGCGACCCACAGGACGGCCAGCCACCAGCCCTCGATCTCGGTCGGCCGGTCGATGCCGGCGCGCAGGCGACGGTCGCTGAGGACGACCTCGTGCTCGCGGATGAAGGAGGGGGCGGGCGGCGGCAGGCGGGGCGACATCCCGGACAGGATACGGACGTCAGTCCGGGCCGGCCGGTCCCCCCGTCTCGGGCAGCTTCCCCGTCTCGGCCGGTCCCCCCGTCTCGGGTGGCTGCCCCGTCTCGGGCCCGGTCTGGGGCGGCGCCGGGTGAGGCGGCACGCTGTTCGCAGTCACGGCCGACCTCTCTGCGTCCCGCGAAGCGACCTCGGCTGTCAGCGACGCCAGGCGAGCCTCCATCTCGAGACGCAGGATCTCGCGGCGCACGTCGGCGTCGGGGCGCGCCAGGGCCGGCATCTCGGCCTCCGAGGGAGGCGGGATCTCGTCATCGTTCCTCACGAGCAGCGAGCCGAACGTACGCCTGATCTTGCGCGGCGCCGCGGCAGCGGCCAGCATCGCGGGATCCACGGTCGTCAACCCGGGGATGTCGACGTCGGAGGTGTCCACGAGCCGCGCCTCGCACGACGGGCAGGCGGCGGCGTCCGCCACGGGAAGGGTGGCGGAGCACCACGGACAGATCGGGACCAGGGCCCGCCCCTCGGCGGGCGTCACGATTACGGCATCGTCGGCCATGAGTCGCATGCTACGCGTGCCGACCTTGCGCCACACCTGTCGATCCGCGCGAGCGGTGCCCCGCGCCACCGGGCTTCACCCTGCGGGGCGGGTCCGCGTACGGCGGCTCAGCCGCGAGCACTCACTCCCACTCGATCGTCGCGGGCGGCTTGCTGCTGATGTCGTAGACGACCCGGTTGACCCCCGGCACCTCGTTCACGATCCGCGCCGAGATCTTCCCCAGGACCTCGTAGGGGAGCTTGGCCCAGTCGGCCGTCATCCCGTCCTCGGATGTGACCGCGCGAATCGCGCAGACGTTGGCGTAGGTCCGGCCGTCGCCCATGACCCCCACGCTGCGGAGCGGCGTGAGGATGGCGAAGAACTGCCAGAGGGTCCGGTAGAGCCCGGCCGCCTTGATCTCGTCGACGACGATCCAATCGGCCTCGCGGAGCGTGTCCAGCCGCTCGGCGGTGACCTCGCCGATGATCCGGATCGCGAGGCCCGGTCCCGGGAACGGCTGGCGGAAGACCATCGCCTCCGGGAGCCCCAGCTCCACGCCCACCAGCCGCACCTCGTCCTTGAAGAGGTAGCGCAAGGGCTCGATGAGGGTGAAGCGGAGGTCCTCGGGGAGCCCGCCGACGTTGTGGTGGGTCTTGATCTTCTGGGCCGCCTTCGTCTCGGGGGCGGTCGATTCGATGACGTCCGGGTAGAGCGTCCCCTGGGTAAGGAAGTCGATCCGGCCGATCTTGGCGGCCTCCTCCTCGAAGACCCGGATGAACGCGTCGCCGATGATCTTCCGCTTCGATTCCGGGTCGGTCACGCCGGCCAGGCGGGCCAGGAAACGTTCCCGGGCGTCGACCATCACGAGGTTCATTCCGAGACTCTGCTCGAAGGTGACCCGCAGGAGCTCTGATTCCTTCTTCCGCATCAGGCCGTTGTCGACGTAGACGCAGGTGAGCCGGTCGCCGACGGCGCGATGGACGAGCGCCGCCGCCACCGCGGAATCCACGCCGCCGGAGAGGGCGCAGATCACCTTCCCGTCGCCCCCGGTCTCGCGGGCGTGGGCGTCCACGCGCGAGCGGATCTCGTTCACGGTCGATTCGACGAAGTTGGCCGGCGTCCAGGTGGGGCGCGCACCGGCAATTCCGAGGACGAAGTTCCGCAGCACCTCGCGGCCGCACAGGGTGTGCACGACCTCGGGATGGAACTGGATGCCGTAGAGGCCTCGGGCGGGGTCGGCGAGGCCGGCGAACGGCGTGGACGGCGTCTGGGCCGTGGCCGTGAAGCCGGCCGGCAGCCGGGTGATGGAGTCGCCGTGGCTCATCCAGACCGGCTGGTCCCGGTCGAGGCCGGCGAAGAGGCGGTCGTCGGCGGTGATCGTGACGGTCGCCGGGCCGTATTCCCGGCGTGCCGCCGGCAGGACGTCGCCGCCCAGCTCCAGGGCCATCAGCTGGGCGCCGTAGCAGATGCCCAGGACCGGGATGCGGCCGCTCCAGATCGCCGGGTCCGGTTTCGGGGCACCTTCGTCGTAGACGGAATTGGGTCCGCCCGAGAGGATGATCGCGCGGGGACGGCGGCGCTCCAGGTCCGCGAACGGCGTGTCGTACGGGAGCAGCTCCGAGTAGACGTGGATCTCGCGGACGCGGCGGGCGATGAGCTGGGCGAGCTGGCTGCCGAAGTCGAGGACGACGACGGTGTCGGGCTCGGACGCCGACGACTCGCCCCGGGGGACGCCGCCGCCGGGAATGTCGACGGCAGGCCGGGTGGGTGCCGGGGCATCCAGGGCGACCTCGAGGTAGGCCTCCACCTCGGCGTCGTCGGGGGCAAGCACGCGGTGACCGGCGTTGGCGAGCTCGCCATGGACGGTCCTGCCGCGTTCGCGCGCCGGCTCGCGGTCGTCCGCGGGACCGCCGGCAGGATCGGGGTCGACGCCACCCTGCGCGCTCCCCGGCTGCCGCTCCTCGCCCTCGCTCAAGCGCTCGCCTCCCGCCCTGCTGCCGTTCGGTGAAGTCTACCGGGCGGCTCCCTGGCGCGGCGGGGGTCGCGTCCCGGCGGCATGGTCAGTCAGTCGGCCGGCCGCAGCCGGAAGGCCGGCCCGGCGCCCAGTCGCTCGGCCGGCGTCCCGTACCTGAGGATCAGCTCCGCGATCGCGCGGGCCCGGTCCGGTCCCTCGATCTCCTCCGCCCGATACGCCTGCCGCGCCGCCCCGATCGTGCCGTGGCAGGCCGGATCGGCGAGGAGGTTCGCCGCCCAGTGGGGGCCCGGGCTCCCGGCGGCGACGAGGAGGCTGCCGTCCGGCTCGACGACGAAGCCGACGGCGCCGCGCACGGTTTGTCCGCTGACGCGCCCGGTCGTCTCGAGCATGACAACCTTCCCCCAGGCCGCGAGCTGCTCGCCGTA
>JAZDPM010000189.1:0-8323 GCA_043797725.1 Chloroflexota bacterium | reverse complement strand
TACGGCGGGATGGCCCGCCATGGCGGCGGCGCGTTCTCGGGCAAGGACCCCACGAAGGTCGACCGCTCGGCGGCCTACGCCGCCCGCTGGGTCGCCAAGAACGTCGTGGCCGCGGGGCTCGCCGACCGCTTCGAGATCGAGCTGGCCTACGGGATCGGGATTGCCCGTCCGCTCTCGGTCTCGATCGAGACGTTCGGCACCGGACGGGTGCCCGACGAGGTGATCCGGGCCACCATCGACCGCCATTTCGACCTGCGGCCGGCGCACATCATCGCGGCTCTCGACCTGTGGACGCCGATCTACCGCCAGACCGCCACCTACGGCCATTTCGGCCGACCGGACCTCGACCTGCCGTGGGAGCGCACCGACAAGGCCGCTCTCCTCGCCGCCGAGTGCGGGCTCCCCGCGCCGGAGGCCGCCGGCGCCTGAGGAAGGGCGGGCGGCCCCAGCCGGGACCCACGGCGTGCTCCAGCCCCGTAGAATCGCCCTGATGTACGCGGTGATCCTGGCCGGTGGCGGCGGCACGCGGCTCTGGCCGCTGTCGCGGCCCGACCGGCCGAAGCCCTTCCTGCCGCTCCTCGGCGAGCGCTCGCTCCTCCGGGCGACATTCGATCGCGTCCTGCCTGCGCTGGCGGGACCCGAGGACGTGGCGGTCGTCGTGGATCGGCGCCATGTCGCGCTGGTCCGGGCGGAGCTGCCCGAGATCCCGGCCGGCAACGTCCTCGCCGAGCCGGTGGGCCGCAACACCGCCGCGGCCGTGGCATTGGCCGCGGTCGCCCTCGAGCGTGGCGCCGACGAGGTGATGGCCGTCCTGCCCGCCGACCACCTGGTCGTCGACGAGGACGGCTTCCGGGCCCTCCTGGTCCGGGCGGCCGCCGTCGCGCGGGCGGCGGACCGGCCCCTGGTGACCCTGGGGATTGCGCCGACGGGGCCCGAGACCGGCTACGGGTACGTGGTGGCGGCAGGCCCGCGCCCGGAGTCCGGCGCCCACGCGGTGCGCCGCTTCGTCGAGAAGCCGCCGGCCGACGCCGCGGCGGCGCTCCTCGCCGGCCGCGACCCGGTCGCCTGGAACGCCGGGATCTTCCTCTGGCGGCGCGACGCGATCCTCGACGCCCTCGAAGCCCTGGCGCCGGACATCGTCGGCGTCGTGCGGAGCGGCGTCGCCGGGGGCGCGGCCGCGCTGGAGGCCGCCTACGCGACGGTGCGGGCCACGTCCATCGACTACGCGGTGCTGGAGCCGGCGTCGGTAGCCGGACGGGTCGCCATGCTGCGGGCGGACGTCGGCTGGAGCGACCTTGGCAGCTGGGCGGCCCTGCGCGACGCCCTCGTCGCCCGCGCCATCGAGGCCGGCGAGCCGGCCGGGGCGGTCGGGTCGGGGCCGCGCCGCGACGTCGGCTCGGAGGGGACGCTGGTGCTGGCCGGTGAGCGCCTCGTCGTCACCCTCGGCCTGCGGGATACGATCGTCATCGACACCCCGAATGCGCTGCTCGTCTGCGCCGCCGACCGTTCCCAGGAGGTCCGGGCCATCGCCGAGGAGCTGGCGCGGGCCAGGGAGGAAGACTCGTGATCACGCCCGCCGCCGGAGGTGTCCCCGCCCCGACCACGATCGTCTTCGGCACCGACGGGTGGCGGGCGAAGATCGCCGACGAGTTCACCTTTGACAACGTCCGCCGTTGCGCGGAGGGTGTAGCCCGCTACGTCGCCGATCGGGGCGACCAGGCGAAGGGCGTGGTCGTGGCCTACGACCGCCGCTTCGCCTCGGAGCACTTCGCGGCGGCGGCCACGGAGGTCCTCCTGGCCTACGACATCCCGGTCGCGTACGCGGTGCACGCGGTGCCGACCCAGATGGCCAGCTACGAGGTCGTCGAGCGCGGTTCGGCCGCGGGCGTCGTGATCACCGCCAGCCACAACCCGTGGACCGACAACGGCTTCAAGGTCAAGTCGTCGACCGGGGCCGCGGCGGGCCCGGAGATCCTGGCCGCCATGGAGGCCGTGATCGCGGAGAACGGGGGCCGCCCCATCTCGCGCCGCCCCTTCGCCGACGCCGAGGCCGCCGGCCTCGTCGAGCGCTTCGACCCGTTCGCGGGCTACGAGCGCTTCGTCCGCCGGAGTCTCGATCTCGACGCGCTGAAGGCAGCCGACATGCGGATCCTCGTCGAGCCGCTCTGGGGCTCGGGTGCCGGCTGGATCAGCCGGCTTCTGGCCGGCGGGCGCGTCGAGGTCGTGGAGCTCCACACCGAGCGCAATCCCTACTTCGGCGGCGTGAACCCCGAGCCGATCCGTCCCCACATCGACGAGGCGCTGAGTCTCGTCGCGGGCGGCGGCTTCGACCTCGGCCTCCTCCTTGACGGCGACGCCGACCGGGCGGGCGCCGTGGACGAGCGCGGGGTCTTCGTGCACCAGCTCCAGGTCTACGGGCTCCTCATGTACTACCTCGCCGAGCACCGGGGGCTCCGGGCGCCCGTCGTGAAGAGCGTGAACGAGACCTCGATGGCCGAGCGGCTCGGGGAGCACTACGGGATCCGCGTTCACGAGACGCCGGTGGGGTTCAAGTACGTCGGGCCCAAGATGATCGAGACCGGCGCCATGTACGGAGGCGAGGAGTCGGGCGGCTACGGGTTCGGCATGCACCTGCCCGAGCGCGACGGGATCTACGCCGACCTCCTGCTCCTCGACCTCTTCCTGCGCGAGCGGGCAGCCGGGCGGTGGCCGGTCTCGCGGGTGATCGAGCGCCTTCACGAGATCGCCGGGCCGTCGTTCTACCAGCGGGTCGACGTCCACGTCGACCGGGCGATCTACCCGACGGTCAAGGAGCGCCTCGCCGTCGAGCTGGTCGAGAAGGCGCCGGCCGCGCTGGCCGGCCAGCCGGTGACGCAGACGGTGGAGCTCTCGACGAAGGACGGCTTCAAGTTCATCATTGCCGACGGCTCGTGGCTGCTGGTCCGTTTCAGCGGCACCGAGCCCCTCGTCCGGGTCTACACGGAAGCGACCTCCCAGGCCGTCGCCGACGCCTGCCTGGCTGCCGGCGAGACGCTCGTCCGCGGCTGATCCCGGTTCCGGAGTCCGGGCGGGCGCGCGGCCCCGGCTGCGGGACTCCCGGCCACGGGCCGTTCGGGCCGTCCCGTCTGCCGGTTCGGGCCGCCGTTCGGGCGCTCCGGCAGGCGGCCCTTCTTGGCAGCGGGTAGTAGAGTTGCCGGTATGACCGCACCTCCCGGCGACGAGCGCACCACCGGGCGGCGGTCCCTGGAACGGCCCCTGGTGGCCACGGAGGGACCTCGGCGATGCACAGCTCTCTCATCGGCAAGGTCGAGAAGGCGAATCGTTACGCGCGTGAGCGCGACCGCCTTACGTTCGATCGCCTCAGTGTCACGTTCCGGGGCGACAACGACACGCATCACGTGAGTCTCGACGCCGGTGCCTGGCACTGCACGTGCCACTATTTCGAGAGTTGGAAGAGCTGCGTTCACCAGTTGACGCTACAGAAGATCCTCGGCGAGATGCTCCCCGAGGCCTCGCAAGTCTCCATCTTCACGGCGGTCGAGGAGGTCGCGGCGGCCCACTGATCGGCCGGCCGGGCTTCCCGGCCATCCCGCCCCGCCCGGGACCCCGGCCGCGCGCCGGGGTCCTTCGCGTCCGGCTCACGGGAGCCAGGCGACCGTGCCGCCGCTCGAGCCGCGCGGCGCGGGGATCCGGGCCATCGTCTGCCAGGCTCCGTCGACACGCTCGAAGATCGCGATCCGGCCGACCCCCGCGACCTCGTCGTCGACGACCGCCGCGAGACGGCGCCCCTCGCGGTCGAGCGCGACCCCGCCGCGAACGACGTCACCCGGCAGGGTGGCCGGCCCCCCGTCCGGGGCGCGCCGACGAGCGAGGACGTCTTCGGTGGCGCCCACGAGGAGTCGGCTCTCGTCCCCGACGACGACGGCCGTGCGCGCATCGCCCGAGGTCCGAAAGTCGAGCGCCCGGAACGAGATCCGGTCGATCTCCCGTCCCGTCGCGACCGTGACGATCGAGAGGAACGTCCGCCCGTCGCGCCCGCGCTGCACGAGCGCGACGCGGGAATCATCGATCCAGGCCGGCGGGACCCCGAGCGACTCGGCAGCCAGCCTCCAGGTGAAGCCGCGTTTCTCGGCCGGCTCCACCACCACGAGCGCGCTCGGTCCCTCGGCATCGGGGGGTCGGGCGATCGCAGCGAGGCGTCGGCCGTCGGGTGATGCCGAGGCCCCGAAGATGATCGACCTGCCCGGGAGGGCTCCGGCCCAGCGGAGATCGAGGGGCCGCCAGCCCGTCCCGGCGAGGAGTCCCGCTGCGCCGCCCGGCGCCGCGAATGCACGGCCATCGCCGAGGAGTGCCACGAGCGTTCCGTCGAGCAGCGGCGTCACCGCCATCGTCGCTGGATCTGGCAGCGGCAGCACCACGACCTCGGCGGACGGCCGCAGGAGGCTGAGCACCCGGACGCCGTCGGCCACCGCGAGCAGGAGGAGCGCGGGCCCGGCCGGTCCGGCGGGCGACGCCGTCGGCGACGGGGTGGGGCCCGGGCTACGGGTCACCGAGGGCGAGCCGGGGCCGGGTGTCGCGCACCCGGCGACGACGACGGCCGCGGCCGCCAGCGTGGCGACGGCCCCGAGACCGCGGGTCGGATGGCGTCCCGCCCGGCCGCCGGCCGGGCGGGACCCACGAATGCGAAGCGGCGGCCGGGCGCTCACCGCAGGACGTCGCCCCCGAGGAGCGCGCCGGAGCCTGCGTCCAGGAAGACCTTCACCGCGCGGAGCCCTTCGGCGAGCTCCCCGCGGGTCCGGGCCTCGACCACCCAGGCGAGACGAAGGGTGGACCCCGGCGCGTCCGGAGCGGCCGGATCGAAGGCGTCGTTCGGCGCAACCCAGCCGAGCTCGATCGCGGCGATCGCGATCTGCCCCGCGCGGCTGCCGAACAGGTCGCCCAGGGTCTCCGTGGCCCGCTGCCGGGCGGTGGCCTCGTCGAGCAGGCTCGCCGGCCGGGATGCGAGCGGCCGCTCCGCCCGCACGACGGCGTGGACTCGTCCGTCGGGCCAGAGGTCGAGGCGAACGCCGTCGCCGAGTACCGGGATCCCGTCGACGACGCGCGGCCACGCGATGGTCCAGCCGCCGTCGTCCGCATCCGGGCGGACATCGGGAGCGCCCGATACGTCGAGGCCGAGGTCGACCGCGAGGCGGCTGCCGCGTGCTCGGGCCGACTCGGCGTCCGGCATGGGGCGGCCGCCCTTGGACTGCCACCCGAACGAGACGGCGCCCACGAGGCGCCCGCGCTCGTCGAATCGCTGCAGGTGCAGGGTGCGGCCGGCCGTGTCCGTCGCGGTCACCTCGTCATAGGTCGAACCGCTGAAGCGGTCGATCACACGATCGACGCGCACGGCGGCCGGCCCCGGGAGGCCGAGGCGCTGACGTGACGAGCCGGCCGCGGCCAGGACCGGCGCCGCTTCTTCGGCGGCGAGTGGCGTGCGCTCCGTGGCGGGCCCGCCGGCGATGAAGCGGTCGGCTGCGTCGCCGGGCCCAGTCCCGCCCGGGAATCCCAGGCCGATTGCCGTGCCGGCGAGGACGGCGGCGACGAGAAGGCGTGTGCGGCGCCGGCCGAGCGGCGCGAGAGATGGTGCATGCATCGTCGTGACCTCACAGACACTTGGTGCAGCCGTTCGGCAGGGGCCCGGCCCGCCCCGTCCAGAGATAGCTGCCGTACCAGTTGGCGGCGAACCCCACGTTGAACGTCCCGAGCTTCGCCAGGTCGAAGGCCTTGCCGACTCCGAGCCCGGGCCCGAGCGCACTCCAGAAGCGGGTCTCGAAGGCGAACTCATCACTGTCCCACGCCGCTCCGACGTACCCGAGGTAGAAGTTGGGTCCCGCCCATGCGCCCGTGCCGGCCTTGACCATGGGAATCGCGAAGGCGCCCGGCATCGTGGTCTTCGCCTCGCCAAGGTGGCACGTCGACATGATCACGAGGTTCGACTGGCGGCCGACGCGGACCGCGGCGATGTCCTTCGAGAAGACCGTCTTCGCCCCCGTGCAGAGCCCGGCATCCTCCTTGAAGCCGGCGTACCGCTTGCCATCGGCGTTGAGGTAGTGATCGCCATGGCTGTGCACGTAGTAGCCCCAATCGGCGGGAGTCCTTGCCAGCACGTGGGCCCGCGTGAAGGCGGGGCCGCTGTAGCCGGTGGTGGTGAACCCGAGGTTGCGGTATCCGGCGACGGCTGCGGCGAGCATCTTCGACGGGAAGGTGTCGTTGACCTTGATGCAGTTGAACGAGAACGCCGAGACGTTCGAGTCGACGGTGGCCTGGTATGCGGCGCGTGCCGGCCCCGCCGCGACGGCCGCGAGGGCGACCATCGCGAGGAGCGCGGCCAGCTGGCGAGTCCATCTTCCGGGCGACATCCGATGCGACCTCCTCCGGCGGGATGACCGTGGCGGGAGGAGGCGGGTGACCGCGACGCGGGGGCGGCGTCGCACCCCGAAGTCTGCCCGCGGCCGCTTATCCGCCCCTTATCGCGGAGCGGCGGGGCGACCGGCGACGGGGCCAGCTCCGATCGGCCGCCATCCCGCCCCGGCGTCCGTGCGTGTCACGCCATGCTTCCTGTCCAGCGCGGCCGCTGACGAGCCGTTGCGCGTCCAATCGTGCGTGGCACGCACGATTGCCCTAGCGAGAGGCCCGGATCGCGGCGCCGGAGCAGGAATGATTGCGTGCCGCGCACGATGACCGCGAGGCGGGCCGCCGCGTGCCACGTCACGCAGGCTACCTGCCGCGGGAAGCACCCGGCAACCGCGACCACGGAACGGGTCGGCGACCTTCCCGGACGGCGCATTCCGGGCCGTTCGGCCCGCCCGCGGGGCGTGACGAGCGTGCTACGATCCGTCCGTCACAAGACCCACCGCGTGGCCGCGAAGCCGGTGTGACTCCGGCACAGTCCCGCTACGGTGACCGTCCCCATCCGGGACGGAAGTCCGGTCGCCGGCCCCACGGTGCAGCCGCTCGAACCCTCGAGAGAAAGGGGTTGGCAGGCATGATTCCCGCCACCTAGGGGCCTCCCGTCTGTTTCCGCGCGCCCGCCGGTCACCGTGCCCGCGCGCCAGTCCTCCCTCCCGCCCGCGAGGTCCCCGTGCGCCACGCCCCCACCCGCGCTACCCGCGCCGTCCATTCCATCGCGCTCGTCGCGCTCCTCGGCCTCCTCGTGGCGGCCTGCGGCCCGGCTGCTACCCCGGCTGCCACCCCGACCGCCGCGCCCACCCCGGCCTCGGTGCCCACCCCTGCGGTCACCGCCACTCCGGCGCCCACTCCCACGCCCACCCCGGCGGCTGCATACCCCCTGACCCTCACCGACGACGAGGGCACCGCGGTCACGATCCCGGCCCGGCCGGAGCGGAGTGTCTCGCTTACGCCGGCCACCACCGAGATCCTCTTCGCCGTGGGTGCGGGCCCGCGCGTGGGCGCCACCACGGACTTCGACGACTACCCGCCCGAGGCGGTCGCCCTCCCCGACGTCGCCTCGTTCCCGGGCGTGGACGGGGAGAAGATCGTCGGCCTCGAGGCCGACCTCGTCGTGGCCGGGGGGAACAACTTCACTAGCCCTGACGCCCTCGCGAAGCTGCGCGGCCTCGGGATCCCGGTGCTCGTCGTCTACGCCCCCGACGTGGCGACGGTGCTGAAGGACATCGAGCTCGTCGCGACCGCGGCCGGGGAGCCGGCGGCCGGCGCGGCCATGGCGGAGCGGATGAGGGCCGAAATCGCCGCGATCGGGTTGGCGATCGACGGCGCCGGCGGGGCGCGCCCGCGCGTCTTCTACGAGCTCGACGCCACGAAGGAGATCTACGGCCCGGCGGACAACTCGTTCATCGCCGAGATGATCGAGATCGCCGGCGGCGACCCGATCACCACCGGCAGCCCGACTGTCTTCTCGATCCCCCTCGAGAGGCTCCTCACCGCCGACCCGCAGATCATCGTTCTGGGCGACGCCGCCTACGGGGTGACGGCGGAGCAGGTCGCCGCCCGGCCCGGCTGGGGCGGCATGACGGCCGTGAAGGACGGCGCCATTCGACCCGTGAACGACGTGGTCGTGACGCGCCCCGGCCCGCGCCTCGTCGAGGGGCTGCGCGCGCTGGCGCTCGCGATCGACCCCGCGGCCTCCCTGCCGCCGGCGCCGTCCCCGAGCCCGGGCGGCTAAGGCACCGGCGATGGCGATCGGCGGCCGCAGCCTCGCGCTCTCCCGGGTCCGTCTCCGACGGCCCGCCGGAGCGCCGCGCCCGGCCGCCCTCGCCCTCCTCGGCCTCGCCGCCCTGGCGGTGGTCGTCGTCCTCGGCGT
>JAZDPM010000177.1:0-2081 GCA_043797725.1 Chloroflexota bacterium | reverse complement strand
TCCACCGTCCGGCGATAGGCAGCCCAGACTGCCTCGGACAGGACCGTCCGGAGGCGCCCGGACTCGAGCTCGTGGAGGGCAGCGGCGCTCGTCCCGCCGGGCGAGGTCACCATGTTCCGGAGGACCGCCGGGTGGGCGCCGGACTGCTTCGCGAAGAGCGCGCTCCCCTCGAGCGTCTCGACCACCAGGTCGTGGGCGACGTGGCGCGGGAAGCCGAGGTGGACGGCCGCGTCGACGAGCGCCTCCATGACGAGGAAGACGTACGTGGGGCCGGTGCCGGAGACCGCGGTCGCCATCGCCACGAGCTTCTCGTCGTCGACCTCGAGCTCGGCGCCCAGGGCAGACAGGATGGCCTTCGCCTGGGCCCGCTGGTGGGCCGTCGTCTCGGGGGTCGCGTACCAGACGGTCATCCCGCGGCCCAGCTGGGCCGGCGTGTTGGGCATGCTGCGGACGAGCTCGCGATGGCCCAGGAGCCCCTCCAGCGCCGTGGTCGTGGCGCCTGCGATCACGCTGAGGACCAGCTGGCCGGCCACCAGGTGCGGCCCGATCTCGCGGCCGACCCGGGCCAGCATCTGGGGCTTGACCGTGAGCAGGACCACGTCCGCCCCGGCGACCGCCTCTACGTTGCTGGCGGTGACGCGGATCCCGTGCACCTGGGCAAGCTGCTCGCGCCGCTCCGGCCGCGGATGGCTGGCGATCACCCGGGACGGCTCCACGAGCTGTCCGCGGATGAGGCCGGCGATCATGGATTCGGCCATGACGCCGGTGCCGACGGTGGCCAGGCTGCGACCTGCGAGGGGCGACATGGGCGCGAGTGTATCCCACCGCCCCGTCGGGTCAGGCCGCGGCGCAGGCGCGGTCAGAGGACGGGGACCCAGCTGCCGGGCGGCGCAAGGTCAACGAAGGCCGCGGGATCGAAGATCTCGGCCAGGATCTCTATCCCGTCGATCACTCGCGGTCCCGGGCGGCTGAAGTAGGCGGACGCGTCGAGGGCGAAGACCCGGCCGCGGCGAACCGCCTGGATCTCGGACCAGAACGAGGGCCGAGGCGTGGCCCTCCACGCCCGCGTCGCTGCGCCGAGGTGCATCCCGTGGGGAACCAGGAGCAGCATCTCGGGATCCACGTCCGCGATGGCCTCCCAGGTGGCCGGCGCGCTGGGCTCGCCGTCGTTGCCGAGCACTTCCCAGCCCCCGGCGCGCCGGATCTGCTCGGGCAGCCAGAGGCCCGCCGAAGAGAGCGGCTCCAGCCGGTCGAGGGCGACGATCCGCGGTGCGGGGTGGCCCTCGTCGCGCCGCTCGGCGGCGACCTCCTCGACGTCGGCCAGGCGCTCGCGGAGGATCTCCACCAGGCCGATGGCCTCGTCTTCGGCGTCGCTCATCGCTCCGACGGTCGCGATCGAGTGGAAGATTCCCTCCAGGCTGGCAGGATCCAGGACGACGACCGTGGCGCCGGGTTCGACGTCCCACGCGCGCGGTCCTGCGCCGGCGAAGACCAGGTCCGGCCGCAGCGCGGCAAGCGCAGCCCTGTCGACCGCCCCCGACGACGGCTCCGTGACGACCGGGCGCCCCACGACGGCCGGGGGGAAGTCGCAGGCGTGCGAGACGCCCACGAGCTCGTCCTCCAGCCCCAGGGCCCAGACGATCTCCGTGGCGGCCGGCAGGAGCGAGACGATGCGCATCGGGGCGAGATGCTCCCTGGACGGAATCCAAGCGACCGGCCGCCCGGGGCCGGGGGCCGGTCGTCGAAGCGGGCGGCGTGGCGCCCGATCAAGGGGCGCCGGCCGGCGTCAGGCGGGCTTGATCGCCGCGATCATCGCCCGGGCGGCGTCCTTGTCCGTGAACCAGACCGCGTTGATCTTCGTGTACTCGGTCCACTCGGCGGGCAGCGACTCCTCGGGGAAGATGGCGCTCACCGGGCACTCGGGCTCGCACGCGCCGCAGTCGATGCACTCGTCGGGGTCGATGTAGAGCGTCCGGTCGACCCCCTGCTCGAAATGGATGCAGTCGACGGGGCAGACCGCCACGCACGCCTGGTCCATCACGTCGACGCACGGCTCGGCGATCACATAGGTCATCTCTGGA
>JAZDPM010000138.1:0-2502 GCA_043797725.1 Chloroflexota bacterium | reverse complement strand
GTGGCGGCCGGGCTGGCGATCGGGGAGATCGCCGTCCCCACGCGGTACTTCGCCGAGGCGAGCTCCGTCGGAGTGCGCCGAAGCATCGTCTACGGGCTCTCCACGCTGCGGGTCTGCGCTCGCTTTGCCCTCCACCGAGTGCGGGTGCGGCCGTCGCCGAAGCTGACACCGCGCGACCCCGGCCCGCCGCCGGGCGACCCGGCCCGCCGGGCACGCCGGACGCTCCGGGGTGAGCCGGCCGCTCCTCCGGGCGCTCCTCGGCCTGGCGATCTCGGCGGTCGCGGTCGCGCTCGTCGTCCGCCAGGTCGACCTCGGCGCCGCGTGGGCCGTACTTCGGGCTGCCGCCCCGGCCTGGGTTGCCGCCTCGCTCGCCTGCATCGCCGTCGACGTCGCCCTGCGGGCGCTCCGCTGGCGGGCGCTCCTGGCACCGGTCGCCCGGCTCCCGCTTCCGTCCGTCGTCGCGTCCCTGCTCGTGGGCTACCTGGCCAACAACGTCCTCCCGGCGCGCCTCGGCGAGCTGGTCCGCAGCCATCACCTCGGGGACCGGACCGGCGTCTCCCGGGCAAGCGTGCTGGGCACGGTCGTCGTGGAGCGCATCGTGGACACCGGCGTCCTCGTCACGATCGCCTCGGCGGCGATCGTGGTTCTGTCGGTGCGGGGGCTCGTCGCGAGCGCGGTATTGCTCGGCCTGGCAGCCACGGGCCTCCTGGTGGCGGGTCTCGCGCTTGCCCTTGTAGCCCACCGGCTGCCATACGCGGGCAGCGTCATCGCCGCGGCCGAGCGGCGCCCGGCGGTGGCCCGGGCCGCGGCGCGTCTCCGCGGTGGCCTTGCGGTGGCCGGGCGCCCGCGCACGATGGCCGGCGCCATCGGCTGGTCGGTGGCCGCCTGGGCGGCGACGATCGTCGCCTTCGCCGCGGCCGGCCAGGCAATCGGCGTGGAGCTGACCTGGGGCCAGGCGGCGCTCCTTGCGGCGGGCGTCTCGCTCGTCACGGCCATCCCGGCGGGGCCCGGCTACGTCGGCACGTTCGAGCTGGCGGCGGTGGAGATCGCCCGGGCCGTCGGGATCGCCCCGGACCCGGCGTTCGCGCTGGCGCTCCTCGTCCACGCGGCGATCCTGGCGATCACGTCGGTCGGGGGCGTCACGGCGCTCCTCGCGACCGGGCGCGATCGCCAGCGGGGCGGAGGCTGACGGCCGGGACACGCTCTTGACGGCGATCGGCACGGCCCGCGGGCCGGCACGAGGCCCGGTTCGCCCTCGCTCCGGCCGCCCTAGCCGGTTTCGACGAGCGGCTTCACCTCGCCGATGAGCCGCTCCAGCGTCTCGACGTCGTAGGGCGCCGGCACCTCCACGATCACCGTGGAGAAGCCCGCCGCGACGTACTCCCGCAGGCGCGCGGCGACTGTCGTCGGCGGCCCGAGGAGCGGGCGATACGGCTCGATAACCTCGGCGACGGGCACGCGGTTGTGCGCGGCGGTCGCGGCCCAGACGTGGCGAGCTTCTTCCTCCGAGTCCCGGATCATCATCCAGAGGTTGGCCGTCCGCTCGATCTCCCGCTCGTCGCGGCCGGCGTCGGCGCAGTGCGCGCGCAGGACTCCGTCCAGCTCCGCCAGCTCGTCGGGCGTGCCGAAACCGTTCCACGCGTCCGCGTGGCGGGCGATCGTGCGGAGCGTCTTCGTCCGCCCGTTGCCGCCGATCATGATCGGCAGGTGGTCCTGGAGGGGAGGCGGCGCGTGGCGCAGCTCGTGGAACGCATACCTGCCGCCCGGCTCCGACGTCACGGTCTCGCCGTCCAGCAGCGCCCGGCAGGCGGCCACCGACTCCTCCAGCCAGTCGAGCCGTTGCCCGAACCCGGTCCCGAAGTCGATCCCGTGGGCCGCGTGCTCCAGGTCCATCCAGGCGCCGCCGAGGCCGAGGATCGCCCGCCCGCCCGAGACGTGGTCCAGCGTGGTCGCAAGCTTCGCGACGAGACCCGGGTTGCGGAAGGTGTTGGCCCCGACCATCAGCCCCAGGCGCACGCGCTCCGTCGCCATGGCCCAGGCATGCAGCATCCCCCAGCCCTCGAAGACCGGCTGGCGCGGATCGCCGACGATCGCATACAGGTGGTCCCAGGTCCACAGCGAGTCGTAGCCGAGGTGATCGACCCGACGGGCGGCATCGAGCATCTCCGGCCAGGTCGCGGCCTGGCTCCACAGGTTGATCCCGAGTCTCAGGTCGGTCATGGCTGCGGCGCCTCCGGCGGTGGGGTTACGACCGCAGCGTAGGCGTTCGGGGGGATCGCCGCCGGGGCGGCATCGCCCGGCAGGCGGCCCCACCCGGGGGGGTCGGGACGCCGACCCGGCGCTGCGGCGGCCCACCCGAGGGCCGCGGCGGACCGGGTGCCCCCGTCAGGCCTGGTCCAGCTCCCTGGAGATCGCGCGGAGGATGAAGCGGGCCGCCTCGGCGGACTTGGCGCCGAGCTTCTCGCCGGCATCGACGTTCGCGTCGAGGGCGGCCGCGAGATC